>CAZBUT010000291.1:0-2463 GCA_964495165.1 uncultured Muribaculaceae bacterium
ATCAGATGCTGCTCTTGATGAAGTCAAAGCCTTGCTCGACAATGCCCAAAAGGACTATGTGCGTTATAGCCAACTTCTCAAAGAAGATGCTGTTACGCAACAACAATATGATGCCGTAGAGACAAAATACATTTCACTTAAGGCAAAGTACCAAATGCTCTCTCGCCAGAAACGTTCTACTGCACTTATTAGCGAAGAACAAACTCATCGTTTGGGGCAAAATGATGCCGGCATCGAACTTGCAAAAGCGGCCATCGAACTTGCTGAACTAAATCTGTCATACACCGTAATTACTGCGCCATGTGACGGATATACATCTCGCAAATCGATTCAAAACGGACAACTTGTGCAACCGGGGCAGACATTGCTGTCTATTGTTGACAGCAATGATGTGTGGGTCATAGCCAACTACAAAGAGACTCAGACAGCGAAAATGCATGTCGGACAATCGGTTGAAATCACAGTTGATGCAATTCCCGATGCAGTTTTCACAGGCAAAATAAAATCTATCTCACAAGCTACCGGGGCGCAATATTCGGTTATACCGCAAGACAATGCATCGGGCAACTTCGTCAAGGTAGAGCAACGCATTCCGGTAAAGATTACATTTTCTGGCGATAATAACGACGAAGACATGTCACGACTGAGAGCTGGAATGAATGTTGAATGTGAAGTGATTGAAGACTGATGGCTTTCCATAAAATGCCGCCGGTCAATATGATCCGGCAAATGCTCATGTACCGCCAATGGGTACCACATCGTGTACGGTTCTGGCTATTTATATTTTTCGCATTGATATACCAATTGGTAGGCGGAGTATATTTAGCCTCAATGACACAAATGGTCGGGGAATTGGCATTTCTAAGCGAAGATGTGACAATGGCAGGCTATTGCACTTTAATCGGGCTTACAATTGTATTCCCGATGCTGTTTCGCATCAAATTCCGCTTTTTTACCCGTCAACTGTTTTTCATCACTGGAATAGGACTCATTATTTGTAATGTACTCACAATGCACGTAGAAATTCCTTGGGTCATCTGGCTTATATGCTTTGTGGCAGGAATGTTGAAAATGGCAGGAATGTTTGGGTGCATGAGTTCAATACAGCTCTGCATAACCCCGACCCGCAATTTCGGTGTATTTTTCCCCGTAGTATATATATTGGTGTGCGGCTCTATTCAGCTATCTGGCATGTGCACAGCCTACATCTCATATTTCACTAACTGGCGCATGATGAACCTGTTGCTGATACTGCTATTGCTCATGCATCTTGCTGCCGTGTTTTTCCTTATGAAAAAAGACCACCGTTCAGGTCCATATCTGCCACTTAAGGGGGTAGATTTCACCGGATTTGCGCTATGGAGTGCTTTATTGCTTGTAGGCACGTGGATTTTCACATTTGGGGAGCACTATGATTGGTGGTACAGTAATCAAATATGGATTGCCTCATTTGTTTTTATATTATTGCTAACATTGTGCATAATAGAATCTAAAATAAAAGAACAGCCATATATCGCATTGAAAGCATTTTCATATCCTCGCGTAATTAATCTGATGCTTCTTTTGCTCGGACTGTCGGTATTGCAAGCCGCCGCTCATTCATTACAACCCATATACATCAACGCTGTGTTGCACTACGACTCGTTAAACGCCATATCTCTTAACTATCCCGAGCTTTTAGGGGTAATTTTTGGTGCTTTACTCGCGTTTTATTCTATTGTTAAATGGAAATGGACAGTCAAAAAATACATTTTTCTCGCTTTCTTGCTCGTTGCGTATTATGAGATAGCTATGTATTTCCTTATAGATGTTGACACAAACAAAGAAGCAATGTATTTGCCATTATTTGCATTAGGAATGGCTGAAGTAATGATGGAATCGATTGCAACATATTATTTATCACAAGCAATTCCATTTATCCATTTTTTTATGACAATTTCAATTATAGGATTTGTGAGAGCCGGACTTGGCACAGCCATTGGCTCTGCCATCGTCCATCGATTGTTTAATTGGTCTATGGCAAAAAACTTCATGCTCACAAGCAGTAACATAGACGGTACGGCTTCGGCAAACGTTTTGCCTCAATGGCTTGACAATGCCTCGGTCGTTTCAACCCAGAGTCTCATGATTTCTTTGAAAGAGTGTTACGGTTATTTGATATTGGTAGCGATAGCTTTTCTTGTAATTATACTGATGACAAACTACAAAACATCAATTAGGCGACTTTTGCCACGAGTTATGTCAGTCCGTCGCTGGCTCAATAACACCTCAACTCAAGATCCCACAATCGCATAACAAAGCGGGGGCGCACCAATCAACGATGCGCCCCCGCTTTATTAAAAAATTGTTTTTCTATTAGAAGTTGTTTAAATTTTAATACCTTTGTCTAATTATTATACGCTATTGACATGACAACACAAAGCGAAGCCGCATTAGAAACCGGTCTGATAAAGACCTTGCAAA
>CAZBUT010000292.1:0-2443 GCA_964495165.1 uncultured Muribaculaceae bacterium
CGCAAGTACCGTATAGCGAACAATTTTATGTCGGTGGTGCAAATTCAGTAAGAGCATTTACGGTACGCAGTATCGGTCCTGGAAGTTACCATGCCGATAGTGATAACGCAAATGGCTATTTTGACCAAACCGGTACATTTAAATTTGAATTTAATATTGAGTATCGATTTCCTATCTATGGCCCGTTGCGAGGGGCATTGTTTGTCGATGCCGGTAATGTCTGGCTTTTGGAAGGAGACTCGCAACGTCCGGGCGGAGAACTCAAAGCCTCCACTTTTTTTAAAGATCTCGCGTTGGGAACAGGTGCCGGATTGCGTTTTGATATCGGTATGTTGGTCGTGAGGGGTGATCTCGGAATAGGGATTCATGCACCCTATAGTACCGGTTTTGGAGGATATTATAATATGGAGTCTTTTGGGAAATCATTGGCGTTTCATCTGGCTATTGGTTATCCTTTCTAATGTAAAATTATGCTGTATTGTCGTTAAAAAGGAGAAAACATGTGCCTAATCCCTTTTCATTTGCTATCTTTGCAAGAAATTTCATACATTGGATAACTACAGTTGCAACGACTTCATCTATATATATTGTTATTAATGATATTTTGCGCGGTTAATGCTATAGCTGAAACCGGCAATGAGACCCCTTCATCGTCAAATAGTGTGGAGGGTGAGGTTTCGTCTGTAGATACATTGAATAATCAGTCGCGCATACGCAGGATTAAGGTCGATCTTGACAATGTTGTGGAGTTTGTTGCAAAAGATTCGCTTGTGATGCGAGGTCAGAACAGCGTTTACATGTATGGTCAAAGCACTGTGTCGTATGGCGATATAAAACTCGATGCGGCTCAAATTGAAATGGATATGGATTCCAGCATTGTCTATGCGGTGGGGCAGCCCGATAGCTTGGGCAAGATGCAGGGAACGCCTGTTTTTGTCGACAAGAGCGGCGAATATGCGTCACAGACAATGCGGTATAATTTCAAGACCGAACGCGGATTGATTTCTGATGTTATCACTGAGCAAGGGGAGGGGTATCTTACCGGAGGAACAACAAAAAAGACCGAAAACGAGGAGTATTTTTTGAAAGACGCATTCTATACGACATGTGATCACCATGATCACCCCCACTTTGGCTTCAGATTGACGAAAGCGAAGATGCGTCCCAATAAAGATGTGGTTATGGGCCCTGCATATATGGTGCTTGCCGGACTGCCTTTGCCAATAGCGGTGCCATTTGGCTTTTTCCCTTTCACTGATAAGTATTCATCGGGAGTAATTTTCCCAACTTTCGGTAGCGATTATCAACGCGGATATTATTTGCGTGACGGTGGATATTATTTCGCTATAAGTGACAATATGGATTTGGCATTAAGGGGGGAGTTGTACACCAAAGGTTCATGGGGTATTTCGGCGCAATCTAATTATGTGAAGCGCTATAAATATTCAGGTAATTTCAATTTTAGCTATTTGAAGTCAATATATGGCGAGAAAGGGTCGCCCGACTATTCAACTGCGACCAACTTCCAGATACTTTGGAGTCACTCGCAAGATTCAAAGGCCAATCCTAATATGAGTTTGTCGGCAAGTGTAAATTTTACAACGAGCGGCTATACCCGTAATGACTTGAACAGCTATTACAGCAATGCTTTTACTGAAAACACCAAGAGCAGTACGATAAACATGACATATCGTTTCCCAAACTCAAAGTGGTCGCTCTCAACAACTGCAAGTGTTTCTCAACGTACACAAGACTCTACATTAACCGTGTCTTTCCCGAATTTTACGCTCACTATGTCGCAGACCTATCCATTCAAACGCAAACGCGCTGTGGGCGATGAAAAATGGTATGAAAAAATTAAATTGTCCTATTCCGGACAATTCCAAAATTCTTTGACAGCTCAGCAAGACGAGTTCTTTAAGAAAAGTCTTATTAAAGATTGGCGAAATGGCATGAAACATTCTGTCCCTATTTCGGCTACTTTCAACTTGTTTAAATACATCAACCTGACTCCGCAAATAAGTTTCACCGACCGAATGTACACCAATAAGGTGCGCCGTCAATGGGACCCGAATGCCGCTGCTGAGGTGTGTGACACAACTTATAGCTTGTATAATGTATGGGATTTCAATGCGTCTATGTCGCTTGATACAAAAATCTACGGATTTTTCCAGCCAATGAAATTTTTGGGAGATAAGGTGAAGATGATACGTCACGTGCTTACTCCGACAATCTCATTTAGTGCGGCACCCGATTTCTCGTCAGGATTTTTCGGCTACTATGGTTCTTATCAGTATGCCAACTCAAATGGAGATATTGTAACAAAAAAATATTCGCTTTATCCCAACAGTTTGTATGGAGTCCCGGGACAAGGTAAAACCGGAGCAATATCGGTATCGCTTGCCAATAACGTTGAGATGAATGTAAAAAGCGATAACGACAG
>CAZBUT010000293.1:0-2425 GCA_964495165.1 uncultured Muribaculaceae bacterium
AAATTATATGTTTGCATAAAAATATTTTTTCAATAAAATTTAAACAGCTTCTAAATTTTGTTGATTATTTCACGGGAAGACCAGTTGCATCTTGTAGAGGTGCTTTTGGTCTAGGCATGGATAGACAAGGAGATTTCAATGGTGCTATTAAACGCGTTGCATCACAAATAGAGAAAACATTCCCTAAGAATTAGGCATCTTTTCACACACCTCACACGGTTCATAATTTTGCAGAAAACAACCACAAGTTATGGACTTTTCTTTTTCAGACTTAAACTTTAATTACGCCGAGACACTTCCGGGCTTCGAGACCCGTGCAACGTTTATCGAAAACTCGGCTTGGGTAGTGTTTATTGCAGTTATTTTAATAGGATAACTTAAAACCTCCCACGTTTTTATTTACATGAGCCAAACAAACATCGGACAAGGTTTGTTATACACATACAATAAATCACAAAAAATATATCGTTATGAAAAAGTATCGTTGTACAGTGTGTGAATGGATTTATGATCCTAAGACAGGTGATCGGGCAGGAGGTATTGTCCCGGGTACAGACTTCGAAGATCTGCCCGACAAATATGGTTGGGTGTGTCCGGTGTGTGGAGAAGGAAAGGAGATGTTTGAGCCAATCGATGAATAACATCATTAAAAAAGTCTATCGCTCAATTGAAATTATCTATTTGACTTTAACTGATATTTACCTTAATTTTGTCTCACCAAATAAAACAAATAGTAACAAATCAAAAAAACAATAAGTTTATGAAAAAGTATCGTTGCACAGTATGTGATTGGGTATATGACCCTGAATTAGGTGATCCTGACGGCGGAATCGCGCCCGGAACTGCATTTGAAGATATTCCCGATGATTGGAGTTGCCCGTTATGCGGCGTAACAAAAGAAGACTTTGAATTAATCGAAGAATAAGAAGCTGCCTTTAGGAAACAAAATCTTTCTTTACTCATAATTTAAGCCCCATTGGATTGCAACAAACGCCCAATGGGGTTAATTGTATATCTTAATGGAACTTCTATAAATTCCCTCAATATTAAATTAACCGGAGCATCACAATGCAATTTATAGAAGCTACCTTAAACTCAACATAATTTTGTAACTTTGCCAACCCTAATCTCTCATCTCGTCAGAGTCAATTAGCCAAAGAAAAATCATAGTTGTACCGACAGCTATGATTTCAGTTATTTTAGCACAAGAGTGATATGATTAAGCTATCTGACCATTTTAATTATCGCCGCCTGTTGCGCTTTACTCTACCGTCAATCATCATGATGATTGTCACCTCTGTTTATGGCGTAGTTGACGGGATATTTGTGTCAAATTTTGCCGGAAAGATTCCTTTTGCGGCAATAAACCTCATTATGCCATTTCTTTTGATCTGCGGCTCACTCGGCTTTATGGCCGGCACAGGTGGCAGCGCATTGGTTGCCCGCACTTTAGGGCAAGGCGATCCCGCCAAAGCCAATCGCATATTTTCATTGCTCGTTTACGTCTCTATCATTGCCGGAATCGTTTTATCGGCAATATCGGTCGCTTACCTCGAAGATATAGCCATTATGCTTGGTGCAGAGGGAGAGATGCTAACAGACTGCGTAACATACGGACGTATAATTTTGCCTGCATTGTCGGCATATATTCTCCAAAATGTTTTTCAAGCATTCCTTATCACAGCCGAACGCCCAAGCCTCGGTCTTGCTATAACAATAATCGCCGGAGTCACCAACATTGTGCTTGATTACATATTCATTGTTCCGTTTGACATGGGACTCAAAGGCGCCGCACTCGCGACCGCTATAAGCCAATGCCTCGGCGGAATTATTCCGCTATTGTATTTTGCATTCCCCAATAAAAGCCTGCTACAACTCACCCGAGCCCGATTTGACGGAAACGCCATAGTCAAAACATGCACAAACGGTTCGTCGGAACTAATTGCCAATATATCGATGTCGATAGTTTCTATGATGTACAACTACCAACTCATACGTTATATCGGAGCCGATGGCGTTGCCGCTTATGGGGTGATAATGTATGCTGCTTACATCTTCATTGCCGTTTTTCTCGGATTCTCTATCGGGTCAGCTCCAATTGTCAGTTACAATTATGGAGCCGAGAATTACAACGAATTGCGCAACGTGTTTCGCCGGAGTCTGATTATATTGGCAACAATAGCCATCGTTCTCACAATTGCAGCTATTGCACTTGCCGGACCATTAGCCTCTATATTTGTAGGATATGACCAACAATTGTTCCTGCTAACCCGCAAAGCCTTCATGATATATTCAATGTCGTTTATATTGGTATGGATAAATCTTTATACTTCGGCATTTTTCACGGCTCTGAATAACGGACTGATTTCAGCTATTGTCTCATTTTCCCGCACACTTATATTTGAAGTAGGGGCAGTGTTGCTTA
>CAZBUT010000294.1:0-2422 GCA_964495165.1 uncultured Muribaculaceae bacterium
GCGAAAGCCATACACTCACGAAGCTGACCGTCAATGGACTCTTCACGCTGATTTTCACTTGAATATCGTGCATATATTACGCCTGTCATTCTGGAACCTCCTCGTTTTTATAAAGTGAATAAATAATGTTTTTATCTATTTCAAGTTGTTTCTTTAAATTGTTTGATGGATAATTAATTTTTGAACCTTGAAAACTAAACCAACGCACAGTAAACATGTTTTTTACAAACCAATTTGGAAGTGGTTTTAGACTATACGGATTTTCATAAATTATTGTTGAATTTGGAAAACAAAATACAACGGCATCTATTTTGGAGTTGGTTTCACTATGAAATCTACCGTTATGTTGCATTGTAGGAGTTTTTTTGAAATTGTATATAGGATTGTGGTTCTCATAAATCGGCATTCCTTTTTCTCCGTAAAATGCATACCACAATTCGTTTGAGTAAATTAATTCCTGCGAAGTCATTACAGGACAAGAGCTTAATGCTCTTTTGTATAACATATTAACATGATGTTCCTGTAAATCCACCCACAAAACCGAAGGCGTTTTTTCATCAAACTGCTTTTCATTGCTTTTAATTTGACACAGTTTATGTATCACGTTCTCTGCAATACAACTTGCGTTTTTTCTACCAAACGGGACAACACTATGTTCTCGAATAACAATCCTTTGATTAGCGGGAAATTCTCTGTGTGAATTAAACTCTTTTAGAGCATTAAATTCATCGCCATTGATTTGTACCGTGTTTACTTCAATATATACTTTTTCCCCATTTTCATTGCACACATAAAAATCGGGTGTCGGAGTTCGTTCTGTTGCAATTTCTCTTACGTAATCATGACCAAATGCAGATAGTAGATACCCGTAACAACAAAGTTCTCCCACAGCAGCTGTTGCATTATTAATGTCATTCCCATCAAGCAAACGTTCTTTATTTTTTGTCAACCAGTTATAATCATATCTTTTAACACTACCAAAAGCGGAAATAACATTATATTGCGTATAACCAAAAGAGTTGCTACTATCTTTAACTTCTTGGGCAAACAAATATACAAGCGGGTTATCGTTTCCGTTAGATGATGCTTTGCATTTAAGAATATCCTCATTGCACAGATATCCTTCAAAATGTTTTTCAATACACATAATTACACCTTCTTAAACAGCAAAACATTCAATAGTTATTTTGAATTTTGATATTCATAACTCTCTAACAAAAATTCACTTAAAATAAAGGAGCTATTCACTGCTAACTTTGCATGATGGTGGCTCGGGTGTTTACTTGTAGCATGGCGATCGGCGATGTTGTTAGAGAGACTAGCAAAACCATTTACTATTGAAAGAAACCCACGCAATATTTCATTAAGCGAATTTTCTACTTTTGAATCATCCGGATACATATTTATTTGCTTTGAAACCCTTTTATACAGTGAGGGAAGATTACCGTCATAAGCTTGTCGCAAACCAACTACCTTCTCTTCAATACTGAGTAAAATTTCTTCAAGGAGTGTTCTAGCGTTTGTTATTGCACCATCATAATCCCCAGAGTTCATTTTGGATTTGCACTTGGCAATTTGTTGATTTATAAAATCGCTGCTGACTTTATCTTCAATTTCCGCATCTATTACATCGGGAGAAAACAAATTTAGATCTTTAGCTATGTTCATAATGATAATACCGTCAACATTTTTAAGTGTGTTTTCAACATAAACGCGCTTACTATTAACTGTATAATTGGAATCCGAAACCTCAACTCCAAAACCACTAAGATAAACATCAATATTATCTTTTGTCATAGTCGATTGAAGTTCGTAAGCAATTGCTGTAATAATTCGAAGTCTATTTTGACCAAAAGCACTATTGGAATGTTCAATAATATCTGATTTAACACCATCCCAAAAGCAAAAGAATTCTATGGCATTCCTTTCGATTGGTAGAAGTTCGCCAATGTTATTGGCAATAGCAATTAAATTGTTAGTTAAACAATAGGATTGTATTGCTCGAACATAACCATTAAGTTGGTTGTCTATAATATCAGTGCAGTCAGCATCCATCATATACGAATGTGTACTTCGTTGCACTTGCGATTTTAAAGAGTCAATTTGGTTTACAATTTCGTTAATATCCATATGTTTATTCCTCCGCCTGCCCGCTATTTACCCAAGCATCAATTTCGGAAAGCTTGAATTTCCACTTCTTGCCCACCTTGTGTGCTGGCATACCTTTGTTTGCGATCCATTTAAGTGCCGAATCACGGCTAATACCGAGATACTTGCATATCTCAGGCATCGAATAATATCTATCTTCAAAATCGGTCATAATTTCACGCTCCTTGTTGGATTAAATATATTATACCATAAAATAAATCTAAAGTAAAGATAATTGTCGATTATTGTATGGTATTCATGTGATTGCAAATTT
>CAZBUT010000295.1:0-2409 GCA_964495165.1 uncultured Muribaculaceae bacterium
GGTATTCTTGCCGGTGATTATATTAAACAAGCTTCTGATTCTCGTGTAGATATGACAGCAGTGGGATTCTTGTATAAACATGGATATTTTACTCAAACATTGTCGGTTGATGGTCAGCAAATGGCTAATTATGAGCCACAAAACTTCAATCAATTGCCATTGGAACCTGTATTGGATGAAAAGGGTTCACAAATAGTACTTGAAGTACCATATCCCGGTCGTATAATCTATGCAAATATCTGGAAAGTAAATGTTGGTCGTATGAACCTGTATTTGTTGGATACTGATATCGATAAGAATTCAGAGTTTGACCGTCCTATTACCTCTCAATTATATGGAGGTGATTGGGAAAATCGTATCAAGCAAGAGTATTTGCTCGGTATCGGAGGTGTTTTGATGTTGAAGAAACTTGGCATCAAAACTGAACTTTACCATTGCAATGAGGGACATGCCGCTTTATTGAATTTGCAACGTCTTGTCGATTATGTTCAAGAAGGTCATCTCGATTTCAATGTAGCATTGGAGATGGTTCGTGCATCAAGCCTTTATACTGTACATACTCCTGTTCCTGCAGGTCATGACTATTTTGATGAAGGTTTGTTCTATAAATATATGAATGAGTTCCCGGCTAAACTTGGCATTGAGTGGGCCGATCTCATGAATATGGGCCGTGAAAACCCTGGTTCAAATGACCGTTTCTCTATGAGTGTGTTTGCACTTAACACATGTCAGGAAGCTAATGGTGTTAGCTGGTTGCATGGAGAGGTGTCTAAAAAAATGTTCGCCGGAATTTGGAAGGGCTATAATTGGCAAGAATCACATGTAGGTTATGTTACTAATGGTGTTCATATGCCAACTTGGGCTGCTTCAGAATGGAAAGAGTTCTATGCAGAGAAACTTGGAAAACAAGTTTTTGAGGATCAAAGCAATCCGGAGGCATGGGACGGTATATTCAAGGTGTCTGATGAAGAAATCTGGAATATGCGAATGCTTCTTAAAAACAAATTCATCAATTTTGTAAAGAAAGACTTCAAGGCAAAGTGGCTTGCTAACCAAGGTGATCCCTCGGCTGTAATGAAGATTGTAGATAAGATTAATCCCAATGCATTGATTATTGGTTTTGCTCGTCGTTTTGCTACATATAAGCGTGCACATCTTTTATTTACCGATTTGGATCGTCTTGCAAAGATCGTGAACAATGAGCAATTCCCCGTACAATTTGTATTTTCCGGCAAAGCTCACCCGGCCGACGGCGCAGGGCAAGGCTTGATCAAGCGCATTATGGAAATCTCACGTATGCCACAGTTCTTGGGTAAAATTATCTTCTTGGAAGATTACAATATGATTGTTGCCAAACGTCTTGTTACTGGTGTTGATATTTGGTTGAATACACCGACACGTCCATTGGAAGCGTCTGGAACATCAGGAGAAAAAGCCGAAATGAACGGGGTATTGAATTTCTCTGTGCTTGACGGTTGGTGGTATGAAGGTTATCGCTTTGATGAAAAAGCAGGTTGGGCATTGACTGACAAACGTACGTTTACCGATCAAGCTCAACAAGATAAACTTGATGCAGCAACTATCTATTCAATGCTCGAAAACGAAATTATCCCATTGTATTTTGCAAAGAATTCTAAGGGTTATTCTCCTGAATGGATTCAATATATAAAAGGCTCAATTGGTCACATTGCTCCTCACTTTACAATGAAACGTATGATTGATGACTATATCGAACGTTTCTATAACAAAGAAGGAAAGCGTACTGCAGAACTTAAAGCCAAGGATTATGCAAAAGCTCGTGAAATAGTTGCGTGGAAAGAGCGTGTCGCTTCTGCATGGGACGGAATCAAAGTTTTAAATGTAGAAGGTTACAATCCTGCTCTTAATAACATGACAGGACAAGAATATCAAGTTCAGGTAACAATCGATACTAATGGATTGAGCAAAGATCTTGGTCTTGAAAATGTAATCTACAAACAGGATAGTGGAGAGGAAAAACTCTGGGATACTGTACAGTTTGAGGTTGTTAAAGAAGAAGGTAACATTGTTACATTTGGCTTAAAGAGTACTTTGAAAGATGCGGGAGTATTCCGTTATGCTTACCGCTTGTATCCGAAGAATGACGCTCTTCCTCATCGTCAGGATTTTGCCTATGTGCGTTGGATCTAATTAATCCAATCAGTATTACTATAGAATCGGAGCTTGGTTTTACCGGGTTCCGATTTTTTGTCATAATAACAACACCCATAAAACAAAACACCCGATCAGTGAGAAATCGGGTGTTTTGTTATTTGTGAAATATTGGTGTCCGATAAAACTTTTTTTTAGTGAATTAAAATTATGGCTGATTCCATTTGCAGGATTCAGCACTAAATGGTTACTTTGCTTTTGCAACAAAACATATATAAC
>CAZBUT010000296.1:0-2400 GCA_964495165.1 uncultured Muribaculaceae bacterium
AGTCATATCTTAACCCCTTCTCGCAGAGTTGCGAGGTGAGGTGTACACAGTCGCCGGCGTCTATTAATGAACGGTCGGCTTTGCTTAGGAAGTCACCTGAGTTAAGTATCTTGAACAAAAGTTTGTCGCCTTCTTCCCCATATTTACCCATGAGCGTTGACAGATTTTCCATTGCAGGGGTTTCTATCTGTTTGAATCCATATAAATGGAATACCTCACGTATGGTATTGAAAATATAATTGCGTCTCGCCATTTCGGCAGGTGAGAAATCTCGAGTACCCTTCGGAATTGATGGTTTTTGTGCCATTGTTTATATATTTATATTTTATCGATGTGCAAAGTTAGTAAAAAAATATCAGTCACGGCGACTTGTGAAGATGAGTATGTAGTAAACGAGAGTTGCAAGAGAGCTTAGAGCTGCTACTACATAAGTATATGCTGCACTTTTGAGAGCGTCTTTTGCTTGTTCTTGTGTCGTACCCGATGTAATTCCGGCGTAATTAAGCCAAGCTAATGCTCGTTGTGATGCATTTATCTCTACCGGGAGTGTTACGAAACTGAATAGGGTAGTTGATGCAAACAATATTATACCCAATAGCATAAGCATTGGAAATGTCTCTATTGTTACAATGCCGGCAAGCAAAATCCAAGGGGTGAATTTTGATGCGATGCTGACAATCGGAACGAGATTAGAACGCAGTTTGAGAAAAGAATAGGCCGTGGCATGTTGTACAGCATGACCACATTCATGGGCGGCAACAGCTATTGCCGAGATGTTATTACCGTAGTAAACATCTTTGCTGAGGTTTACGGTGTGGTTTGTCGGGTTGTAGTGGTCGGTCAAGTGACCGTCTATTTGGGTTACAATCACGTTTCTTATTCCATATTGGGCAAGCATTCTCTCTGCTACTTCTTTTCCGGTGAGTCCCATAGGGGCAGGAACTTTGCTGTATCGCCGGAATTTATTGTTTAAATTGGCTTGTACGAGATAGCTTAAAACCGCAATTGCGATAAAAATAACATATATGCTCATAGTTGAATTTAATAAAAGTTGATATTTTAAAATCAACAAATATAATGCCAAATTCAGGCTGTTATTCCGCTGTGAGAGAAGACAGGCGTTGTTCCAGTTCGGTTGAAGATAATTTTACCACAAGTTCACCTTTATGTGCGATAGAAATATTGCCTGTTTCTTCAGATACAACTATCGCAATGGCATCTGTGGCTTGTGATATGCCAAGAGCTGAGCGATGACGCAGTCCAAGAGAACGTGGTATATTTGTGTCGTGGCTGACAGGCAAAATGCACCCTGCTGATTTTATGCGACCATGGGCAACGATCATGGCGCCGTCGTGTAGTGGCGAATTTTTAAAGAATATATTCTCAATGAGTCTTGAATTGATTGTAGCGTCGATGATGTCGCCTGTGTTTTCGTAGTTTTCAAGAGGTACACGTTGTTCAAGAACGATCAATGCGCCTGTTTTGCTTTTAGCCATGTTCATGCAAGCGTGAACAATGGGCATGACGTGACTGCGGTCGGTCTCTTTTGCTTCTTTATGGTGAAATAGTTTTTTGAAAAAACGCCAGCGTCGTTGTGACCCAAGCTCCACCAAAAAACGCTTTATCTGATCTTGAAATATTATCACAAGAATGAGCAAGCCGATATTCATGAACTTGTCAAGGATCGTGCCAATTAATTGCATTTCAAGTATTTCTGACGCTACAACCCACACGGCAATGAAAATGAGTACACCAAAAAATATATTTATGGTACCCGACTCTTTCATTATGCGGTATAGGTAAAAGAGCAATGTCGCGACAAGTGCGATGTCAAGAGCGTCGATTATTTGAAACGGTTCCATGTCATTATTGTTGATTTGAAGATGGGTAATAGATCAGTCCGGTTATTTTTACGGCTTCTGCCGCTTCTTTAACGTCGTGAACGCGTAAAATTGAAGCGCCGGCAAGCAGAGAAACTGTGTTGAGAATTGTCGTTCCGTTTAGGGAATTTTCGGGATCGGTGGAAAGAGGGCAGTAAATCATCGATTTTCTGGAAATGCCTACAAGCAAAGGTCTTTCCAATGCGTGGAACACTTCCAAGTGTTTCATGAGCTCATAATTTTGATCGATTGTTTTACTGAATCCGAATCCGGGATCGACAATAACATCATTGACTCCGGCGAGAGCAAGTTTGTTTACTTTAGTTGACAAGTCTTTTACGACATCGGCAGTCACATTTTTATATTGTGTCAGATCGGCCATTGTCGCAGGAGTGCCACGCATGTGCATAACAATGTATGGGACATTGAGTTCAGCGACAGGTTTATACATATTGTTGTCCAAATCGCCTCCCGATATATCGTTAATGATGTTCACACCGAGATTTGTTACCGCTTCACG
>CAZBUT010000297.1:0-2385 GCA_964495165.1 uncultured Muribaculaceae bacterium
TACCAACTATAACTGCAGGAATATTATTCTGATCAAGAACTTCAATGTCTTTAATATCCCCAACACCGCCACTGGCAATGATGTTAACCTCAGGTATATCATTTGTGATTTTGTTGTATAGATCTATCGAAGGTCCGGCAAGTGTTCCGTCTACCTCGATGTCGGTAGAAATTACGTGTGATATACCTTTAGAAACATATTTTTTGATAAAAGGAATAATATCTAATTGGCTGTCATTTTGCCAGCCGGAAGTTGATATTTTACCATTGCGTGCATCTGCGCCAAGAATTATGCGTTGACCTCCGTAAGTCTCGATCCAAGAGATGAATTTTTCGGGATTGCTTACGGCGATGCTTCCGCCTGTAATCATCGATGCTCCCGATTCAAATGCAATGTGAAGGTCTTCGTCGCTTTTTAGGCCGCCACCAAAGTCAATAACCAAAGATGTTTTCTGAGCGATATGCTCAAGTGTGCGATGATTTATAATGTGGTTGGCTTTTGCACCGTCAAGGTCAACAAGGTGCAAACGTTGACACCCTGCATCTTCAAATCTTTTGGCCATATCAAGTGGATCATCGGCATACACGGTGAGTTGGTTGAACATTCCTTTTGTCAATCTCACGCATTTGCCATTGATGATATCTATTGCCGGAATTATTTCAATCATAGCTCAATAAATTGTTTAAGTATCAGTTCGCCTATATCTCCACTCTTTTCAGGGTGAAATTGTGTCGCGTAAAAATTATTTTTATGCAAAGCGGCACTAAATGGATGTATGTAATTTGTCTCAGCAACAGTATATGTATTCAACGGAACATAATAACTATGTACGTAATATACATACTCGTTTTCAAATTCTTTGGGAATAAAAGAATTTATGTTGTATAGTATATTCCAGCCCATATGCGGAATTTTGCACTTAGAGTCTTTAGCATTGAATTTTAAAACAGGTGCATCAAAAATTCCCAAGCAGTCAATATCTCCTTCCTCTGAATGTGAACACATTAACTGCTGTCCTATGCATATTCCGAGAACCGGTTGTTTAAGCTCGGTTATTATTTTGTTCAGTCCATGTTCCTTTAAGTAAGTCATGGCACTGCTTGCTTCCCCTACTCCGGGAAATATAATGCGGTCTGCACTATGTATTACATCAGGATCATCAGTGATGACAGCATTGTAGCCAATGCGTTTCAGCGCACATTCAACGGAGAAATTATTACCTGCATTATATTTTATAATTGCGATTTTCATTTCACGGGCTTAGCTGAATACTATGGTTTTATTGTGATAAGTGAGAATTTTTCGTTGGATATGTTTTTCAACAGCTCTTGAGAGAACAATCTTTTCAAGATCTCGCCCTTTTTTGATCAGATCGTTGACAGTGTCTTTATGTGTTATGCGGGCAATATCTTGCTCGATAATGGGACCTGCATCCAATTCAGTGGTGACATAGTGGCTTGTTGCCCCAATAAGTTTCACTCCTCTATCATATGCTGCATGGTATGGCTTGGCTCCAACAAAAGCCGGGAGGAAAGAGTGATGTATATTGATAATTCTATTGGGATATCGGTTTATGAAATTCTCAGATAGAACTTGCATATAACGGGCAAGGACAATAAAATCAATTTGATATTTATCAAGAATATTGAATTCGAGTGCCTCCATTTCCGATTTGTTGTCTTTATTGACCGGTACTACTTCGTATGGTATATTAAATTGATCAGCAGCAATTTTCATGTCGGGGTGGTTGCTAATTATGACCGGTATCTCAACGTCCCATTCTCCTGCTATATAACGAGCAAGCATGTCATAAAGACAATGAGACATTTTTGATACAAAAATAGCCATGCGTTGTCGTTTCTGAGTGAAACTGATTTTGAAATTTACATTATATCGATTGGCATATAATGTTTCAAAATAGTCACTTATCTTTTCTGTGGGTATGCCGAAGTTTTCAAGATCCCATTCTACACGCATGTAGAATATACCGTTTTCTTTATCGACATATTGGTCAAGATATAAAATATTGCCTCCATTGGCATTGATAAATTCAGTGATAACTGCAATGATACCTGGTTGGTCAGGACAATGCATTAAAAGCACTGCTGTATTTTGTCTTCTTTGTTCCACTGTTTGATGATTTGAGTGAAATGCAAAGATACTGAATAATTGCAATAAGGGCAACTATTTGTCGCTTAAATTGGCTGTTTTGTTGTATTCTGTCATTCTTTGGATTGATTTATGCAACAAATTATAGTGATATGCATGAGCGGGTTGATTTGCCAATATTTCAGCCGTTATTGTGTAAGTAGAATTAAAAACGGGAATAATAAAATAACGTGAGTTCGATGAAATATAATTAGTTGAAAATTTGGTGATTAGCGA
>CAZBUT010000298.1:0-2381 GCA_964495165.1 uncultured Muribaculaceae bacterium
CTGATAAACCGGCTTTGATATATTCCGTGAACGGAACGAGGTCGGTAGAGTCTAATTTGGCTTTGTCGTGAGTCACGGTGGGCAATTCTTTATGAGAGTCGGTAGAGGTGTCTCCGTGCCCCGGGAAATGCTTTCCTACCGACAATACTCCACCGTCTTCAAGTCCGCGTGAATAGGCGTTGGCAAGGCGAGCTACACGCTTAGGATCTTCACTGAATGAGCGATATCCGATTACGGGATTTGCCGGATTGGAGTTGACATCGAGTACAGGAGCAAAATTGACGTGGATTCCCATCATGCGGCATTCTTTTGCCATACGGCGTCCATATTCATATAGTAAAGTTTCATCATCTATAGCTCCAAGTCCCATGTTGTGGGGGTATCGAGGTGTGTTTTTCAACCTCATTGAGAGTCCCCATTCTCCGTCAAAGGTTATGAGCAATGGTACTTTGGCGAGAGACTGGGAGTAGTTTATAACAGATGCATAGTTGTCGACTGTTCCGTGTCCGAAAAGCAATCCTCCAACATGGTTTTCTGCCACTAATCGGCGCAGAGTGTTTTTGTAGGCTTTATCGCGTGAGAAATAGACGACCGGTGCAAATAATTGCCCTATGCGTTGTCGGGGTGACAATGAATTATAAACCGAGTCAACCCATTTGTTGCACTCATCGGTATTGCATTTTGATATAATAGAGGGCGTTACAGCCAAAGAGGATAATGTTGTCAGTACAATGATTAATGCTATAGAGAATCTCTTCATGATGAATTAGTCGTTATATAAGTTAGTTATTGGGAGCACTCTGTTGAGCGTGTCGGGATTGATAATGATGTCTTTGTTTTCAGGAGAATTGAAGTATTCAATCAAATCATCTTTTAGATCATGCTCGCTTTTTGCTATTATTGTTCCCCGAGTCAAAGGTGTCATACCATCGCCACCACCGGCGATGTAGTCGATTGTTGCCAATCGATATGTCTTTTCTGGTGAAAAATCCAGTGTCGATTTTGAACTGATCGACAACTTATTGGTGCCGGCTATAATTGAAAGGGCTTCAATGATGTCTTCGCCTTTGATTTCAATGACGGTGATATAGTTGTCAAATGGAAATGTCATCATCAGATCACCTTTGGAAATCATACCTTGGGGGAGGCTGTTGCGTATTCCGCCACGGTTCATCATCGCAATGTCAATCTTTTGTTTGGTTAATTGGCTGCCACGTTCATGAATGAAGTCGCTTACAAAATTTATTATTGGTTCACCACTTTTGTTGAGCTTTATTTCCGAATGAGTGGCTTCAATAGACATGAATGAGTCAACGACATGCTTGTATGGTAGTAGCTTTTCGGCTAAATCAGTATCAATTTCTCTGTCTAAACGATTTGTAACCGGGATAAGGCGGGAAGCACGTTCTCCTGTGTTTAGATCAAGGGAGATCTCTCCTAAATAGTGCCCATTTGAGCCTGTTTGCCCGACGAGGACTTTCTCTCCGTCTAAGTTGCTGATATTGAATGTGGATTGATCGGATATTTGCGGATCGATTACGGTATGTGAATGTCCTCCGATTATGATGTCTATATCATGGCTGTTGCGAGCCAAAATAGAGTCTCCTTGATAACCTATGTGTGTAAGAGCTATGATATAATCGGCATTATGTTTGTTCTTAAGATCTGATGCCGATTGATTGGCGATGCTTATCTGATCAAGATAATTTACACCCTCGCACTTATGTGGCGAAATTAGACCGACCGGGTCAATGTTAATTGCAATTATTCCAATGCGTTTTCCGGCGTACTCTTTTATAGTGTAGGGGACGAATAAAGAGTCCAAAGGAGTATTTTTCATGTCATAATTGGTCGATATTTTTTCGGCTTTGAGATTCCGGTATTGATTGGTGAGCAATGTTATGCCATTGTCAAATTCATGATTGCCTAATATTGCAACCTCATAACCGAGATTGTTCATTATCATGGTTTCGACTTCTCCTTTGAAGAAAGTGTAATATAGCGAGCCTTGCACAACATCGCCAGCGTCCACAAGCAACACGTTGGGTTCTGAAGATCTCACGCTGTCGATTAAAACTTTGCGACGCAACGCGCCACCTGTACCGGTTTCTTTATCAGGATCGATATTGCTATGAGTGTCGTTGGAGTGTAGAATAATCAATCGAGGAGACTCTGAGTTACATGATGTTGTAATGAAAATCAGTGCAATTGCGATGATATGAATTATTGTTCGTTTTAGGCTCATATTGATATTTTTGATTGATTCTACGAAGATAGCGATAATTTTTTGAAAAATAATTACAAAAATTCTTTGCTATGAAAATATTTTGCGTTAACTTTGCACTCGCAAACGCAAAGAAGATGGCTCCGTAGCTCAACTG
>CAZBUT010000299.1:0-2351 GCA_964495165.1 uncultured Muribaculaceae bacterium
AAAAAGAGAGCAACCAATGCAGATATTATAGCGTAAAAACATGGCATAGAAAATTTATTTAATGTCGTTCAAGTCGTAGGGCGTTGCTTGGTAAACAAAGTAGTTGAGCCAATTGGTGAACAATAAATTGGCGTGGGAACGCCAACGGACGATAGGCGGATTGTTCGGATTGTTGTCTTCGTAGTAGTTTGCCGGTATTTCGGGGTTCATGCCTTTTTCAAGGTCACGGTGATACTCAAAATCAAGTGTTCCGGGAGAATATTCCGAATGACCGGTGATGAAAAATTCACGTCCGCCACGAGCCATGACCATGTAGATGCCACTCTCATTGCTCTCGGCTATGATTTTAAGTGCCGGGACTTTTTCTATATCTTCGCGACGCACTTCGCTGAATCGGCTGTGCGGGACATAAAACACATCATCAAAACCTCGGAATATGGGATTCAGCTCATCGTCGATATGATGCTTAAATACCCCCGAAATTTTTTTGTCAAGTACATATTTGGGTATGCCGTAGTGGTAATACAATCCGGCAAGAGCAGCCCAGCATATATAAAGGGTTGAGGTGACATGCTTCTTTGCCCATTCAAATATTCCTGTTAACTCCTGCCAATAGTCAACCTCTTCAAAATCAACTTTCTCTACCGGTGCCCCTGTGATGATAAGCCCGTCATAGTTGTTATGCTTCACATCGTCAAATTTCTTGTAGAATGTCTCGATGTGTTCGCGTGGTGTGTTTTTTGAAACGTGGCTGTCGGTGTCGATAAAGTCAAGCTCGATTTGCAACGGCGTGTTTGAAATGAGCCGTAGCAAGTCGGTCTCGGTCATTATCTTTAGAGGCATGAGGTTGAGGATTGCGATGCGCAATGGGCGTATGTCCTGAGTCGATGCGCGTTGCTCATCGATGACAAATATGTTTTCTTCTCTCAATGCCTCCACTGCTGGAAGCGAAACGGGAACTCTGACTGGCATGACTTTTATTTTACTTGTGCAAAGTTACACAATTCAATTCAAATAACCGACCCATTTGGAGTAACTTCTGAAAATTGCTGTCAGCTGTCCTTTGACGCGGTTTTCCGCTTTTTTCGTCCGCTTTTGCGCAAAGCTTCGGATAAAATCCACTGAATCTGCCCGTTGGTTGAACGGAATTCATCGGCAGCCCATGCTTCAATGGCGTTCATTGTGTCGGCATCGATGCGCAACACAAATGATTTTGTCTTAGCTTCTTTTTTCTCGTTGTCTGACATGCACAACTTGTTAATGATTGAGTGTGCCGGTGTTTATTACCGGTTGAGCCGACTCATCGGCACATAACACAACCAACAGGTTGCTTACCATTGCAGCGCGTTTTTCTTCGTCAAGTTCTATTTTCTCATCACTTAAACGGTCAAGCGCAAGTTTTACCATAGACACGGCACCTTCTACTATCTTCTCGCGTGCGGCTATAACTGCTGTAGCTTGCTGCCGGCGAAGCATTACGGCCGCAATCTCGGGTGCGTATGTGAGATAGTTGAGGCGGGCTTCCTGCACTTCAATGCCGGCAAACGCAAGTCGCTCATTGAGCTTTTCTACAAGCAGGTCGTTGATTTCTTCCCCTCCTGAACGCAGTGTCAACTCTCCATCGTCATCGGTGGTGTCGTGGTTGTCGTCGTAGGCATAGTGTCCGGCAACTTCACGCAATGCGGCGTCACTTTGAATGCGCACATACTTCTCAAATGCATTCATGCGCATGGCTGCTGTTGCTCCAACCGATGTGGTGTTGCTCACAATGCTCTGTGCATCTATCTCAAACATGGCTTTGTAAGTGTCTTTCAACTTCCACACCATTACCATGCCTATTAAAATAGGGTTGCCCTCTTTGTCATTGACCTTTATAGGCTCGGCATCTAAGTTGCGTGCGCGCAGTGTGAGTCGTTTGCGCGACATGAACGGATTGGTCCAGAAAAATCCATGACGTGTAAATGTTCCTTTATAGTTGCCGAAAAATACCATAACCACCCCCTCGTTTGGCTCTACGGTAAAGAATCCGAACAGTCCTATAAACACGCATATGGCCACTATTACTCCGACAGTGCAAACCCACGGACTCCCTTCGGTTGCGCCATTTACAATCATGATGATTGATACTGCCATAAATATAACCCACAATACAAGTGCTAAAAATCCATTCATTTGAGCACCTGTGTATTGAATCTCTTTTTTCTCGTTCATATTAAGTTTGTGTGATATTATTTTGATATCACAAAGATATTGTTTGTTGCCGATATTTCAAAATATTTGACAAAGATTTTATTACTTATGTGGCATTATAATGACATATTATGACTAAATTTGCGTGTAAATAACAAAAT
>CAZBUT010000300.1:0-2332 GCA_964495165.1 uncultured Muribaculaceae bacterium
AATAACATGCTTTCGCGGGTGCTGTTGTTGTCCCAAAGAGCTTGGGCAAGCGTTTCGTTATGAGGTGTCACTTTGGAGATTTCAATAAGTTGAGGCAGATTCAGCCCGAATATTATACGGTACTTCGCTCCTTGTCGACGCATCATATCTCCCAAAGCTCCATTGCGCAGTGAAAAAAAACGTCGCTTAACTTCTTGCATGTCATTAAATTCTGTCGCCATAATTGATTTGTTTTGATATATTGCAAAGTTAGCCATAATTGGTTAAATTTGCGAAATATTTATATTTAATATGTATATCGCATGAAAAGGACTGTTTGTTTATTTGCGGCTGTGGCTTTGGTGTGGACGGCGGCGTTTGCTATAAGTGAGACGATTACAAAGTTTAATTACGTCATTGACCCAGTCACTCCGTGGTATTATAGTGCAACCGGTGAAGAAGTGCAAGCAGCTGGTATTAAAGGCCGTAAATATCCTGTTGCTATGTTACCCGAGGAGACCTATCTTATTTCAGCTCCCATTGCTATTGCCAATTATGAGACCCTCGGATTCAGTTGCAGCTATTATGTCGCTACCAAGCAGACTCATGCTGTTGCATTAGATGTTCTCGATGACAATGATGAGGTTGTGTATTCATATACCTTTTCAGGAACACCAAGCAGTGAGATGTCGGTTGGTGGATATGTTTCAGGCGTTGAGATTAATTCTCCGGTAGTTAGATTCAAGTTGCGCTTGTCAGATGCTTATAACGCTACTGAAATAGCCTATATTAATGAAATTAAGATATATGGTCCGCTCAAAGAGTGGAGTCAACGTGTCGTATCGCTGTTGCCTTATGAGATTACCGAAAATGGTATATTGGTTAAATGGGCATCGGTGAAAGATGCGGTAAGCTATTCGATTGTGTGCCAAACTGTAGGAGGCGGTGATGAAACAGTTGTTGAGGTGACGGCTGACGCTGACAAGCATGAATATAGCGAGATGCTCAGTATCTCTGACCCCAATGCAAAGTATGAATATCTTGTAGAGGCTTATAATGCCGACGGGGACAAGATTGTAAGCGAAACAATGCAATTTTCAATAACATCTTCAAACCAAGCCATTACTGCCGATTTGATTTCAGCGGGCGAATGTTGTATATACACATTATCGGGAATCAAAGTTAAGACATTTGATGGCGATGGAGTCAGATTGAATGAGAATTTGCCCGCAGGTGTATATATAATACAACAGCCGGAAAACTCCCGGCTGTTGATAATACGTTAACAGTATTTTTAACTTAACCGTGCTATTGCTTCATCAATAGAGAGCAATTGCTGTGTACCGGTTGTCATTTCTTTGAGCGTTAACTTGTTTTCAGCAAGTTCGGTTTCTCCTATTATGGCAACAAAAGGAACTTGCAATGCATCGGCATAGCCCATTTGCTTTTTCATTTTTGCATTTTCGGGATATATCTCAGCTGATATTCCGGCTGCTCTGAGTTGCTTGATCATTTTCATTGAAGCAACAGCTTCGGCTGCTCCGAAGTTTGTGAACATAACAGTTGTTGCCGAACTTGTCTCTGCCGGATACAGATTAAGAGTGTTGAGCACGTCATAAATGCGATCGGCTCCAAACGATATGCCTACGCCGGAAACTCCGGGTAGTCCGAATACTCCGGTGAGATTATCATAGCGTCCGCCTCCGGTTATGCTGCCTATTTGCACGTCTTGGGCTTTCACTTCAATAATTGTTCCGGTGTAATAATTCAATCCGCGAGCAAGTGATACGTCAAGATCAAGATCAGCTCTCAAACCAAGAGATTCGACGCCTGAGATAACCTCTCTCAACTCTTTTACGCCAAGCAATCCTGTTTCTGATGAAGATAAAACCGATTCTAATTTGTCGATACGTTCAGAAACAGTGCCATCAATTGAGAGTATTGGTTGTAAAGCTGCGATTGCCTCTTTGCTTAGTCCGCGTTCTTGTAACTCGGCGTTTACATTTTCAATGCCAATTTTGTCTATTTTGTCAATAGCAACAGTTATGTCAACAATTTTTTCGGGAGCGCCAATGAGTTCGGCTATACCGGCTAATACTTTGCGATTGTTTAGCTTTATGGTGATGTTGATTTTAAGTCGGCTGAAAACTTCATCGATGAGTTGGAGCAATTCAATCTCATTAATTAGAGAATCAGAACCGATTATGTCGGCGTCGCATTGGTAAAATTCACGATAACGCCCCTTTTGCGGACGGTCGGCTCGCCAAACGGGTTGAATCTGGAATCTCTTGAAAGGGAATTGCAATTCGTTGCGGTGTTGTACCACATAGCGCGCAAAAGGTACAGTTAAGTC
>CAZBUT010000301.1:0-2320 GCA_964495165.1 uncultured Muribaculaceae bacterium
AAGAACAGTAAATCTTATTGAATCGGAATTGTTAACGTAATCAATGTACTCGCGTCCGGCGTCAAAGCCGTTTTCAAGAGCAGTAAGCAATTGGGCATTATAAATTTGCAAATGCGAGTTTAGACTCTCTGCCTTAAACTCTTTCTCGCGATAGAAAAAGATACCAAACAATACAAACGCCACAATCCATGTAAATACCATTATCAACATGAACAGGCGCATTTTATAGTTCAGTCTATTCCAAAGTTCCATAACCAATCAAACGTCAGAATCTAACTACCAATTCTACCACGATTTTATCTCTGTCACCCGAGGGAGCTGTAACACCATGGTGATAGAAATATTTTTCATAATTCAATCTTATATCGGTTTTCACCGTTGGCAATATATAGCTGATTGTAGAGCCTACCGTAATACGATTTCTGGCATTATCTGTCAATTCCAGAACACCGTCAGAATTACGTGTGCCGTCACTATGATCTGTCATACCGTCAAATCGACCATGAAAAGCGAGTTGGTTAAATACACCGGCCTTTATAGGCATAAAATAATTGGCCATGACATTATATGCATGACACGGATCAAAGGATTCATGAGTATAGTGCTTGTATACATATTCTCCTTCTATAAGCCATTGTTTGTTTGACCATGACACAGAACCGTCAATAAGATTTATTCTTATCGAATCGGGTACAACCGACTCAATTCCGGCTTCAAACTTGACATTGTGAAGTTTATAATTGATTTTTCCGGCATAGTCCATTGATTTGCCCCACACCTGATGATCTGAAATACCTCCGCTGTTAAATACCCCGGCTTCTATATTTACCGGCAACGACTTAAATCCATAGACGACCTTTGCTCCAACGCCTCTGACATTGCCTACCTGCTTGCCTATAAATGAACGATTGGCGAAATACCGAATATGAGGGGCACGGGTTGCATCTACCGAAAACGGAATACGCATCTGACCTGCTTGCACTTTCAATCCCGAGCCCAAGTCGATACGACCATAAGCATCAAGCATTTTAAATTTTCCCCTGTCACAAAAATCGGCTTGTATTTTGTATTCGATAATCGGAGCTATTTTCCCGCCAACCTCCAATCGAGCATTACGCACTTGAAACCGATTTTCCATATATTCCGGTTCCAATTCATACTTTGTCCGCAATGTTCCATGTATTTCCGGCAGATACTCCGACAATGAGTTTTTGTTATCGTCGGCACTTATATCCATTGAGGTCAACCCAATCACTGCCAATAATATTCCAATATAAATCTTCTTGACTTTCATAAAGTGATGTGTAATTTTACTGCAAAATTACACATCACCTTTGATTAAAAAATTACAAAAATGTAACAATTATCATTACATCAGAATTGGAAATAAATAAATGGAGCCACATCTTCACTCATGAACTGAATCACAAACTGCACTACTACAATAAAAATAATCAGTTTAAATATCCAGCGCAATTTAACAAACACCTCACCCATTCTGTCATATACACGGCGAGGCATCGCGTGTGAAATTATTATCACCGCCATCATTATGCACCATGTGTATCGCACTTCTATAAAGGGTAATATATGAGCCACGCTGAAATTGGTGAATATGTTTTTTATTATCAGCCATGAATCAAGCCATGAATCTGCTCTGAAAAACACCCACAACAATGATACATAAACTATTGTAACTGTCCATGACAAGGCTTTAACAATAAAAGTATCAGGGATTTTTGACAAAACAGGTTTTGACGCTTTATGAACAGCAAGCCCTACACCATGCATTGCGCCCCAGAATACAAATTTCCAGGCTGCACCATGCCATAAGCCGCCGATGAGCATTGTTAAAAAATTGTTTATATAAGTGCGCATCACACCTTTACGGTTTCCACCCAACGGAATGTAAACATAGTCTCTAAGCCATGATGACAATGAGATGTGCCAACGTCGCCAAAACTCAGTCAGATTTTTGGATTTATACGGAAAATCAAAGTTTGGACTCAATTTAAATCCCATTATAAGGGCGATACCTATAGCCATATCGGAATATCCCGAAAAGTCACAATATATCTGCATCGTATAACCAATCACCCCCATGAGACTCTCAAAACCGCTATATCCGGTAGGCGATGCAAATATAAGATCATTATATTGCGCTATATAATCAGCAATTATCGCTTTTTTTATGATTCCGACTATTATCAGCCAAAAACCGAAATGAATCTCTTTGCGTTTTGGTTGCAGATTTTGCTTGATTTGCGGCAGAAAATAATCGGCTCTCACAATAGGTCCGGCAACCAATGCCGGGAAAAAC
>CAZBUT010000302.1:0-2284 GCA_964495165.1 uncultured Muribaculaceae bacterium
TATTTGAAAAGCACGAGGAATATAGTATAACAAAACAAGTTATCAATTTCTTATCCATTGTCCATCCTCATGCAAGTTTTTCTTAATGGTTTGATACTCAAAGATTCTTAATCAAACTACGGCAAAGATAGCAATTTGATTGGATTTTTTTGTAATTTTGTAAAAATCTAAAAACAATAAAGCAACATGAAAACATTAACGAATCTCATGAAATGCGCAGGGGTGGCATTGACAATGTGTTCTGCATGTCTATGCGCCTCAGCCGAAGAGCCGGTCAAACCATTGCAATATGTTGATGCACAAGAATTACGCATCATAAATAAAGGTTGGGAAAACACTCTCAGAAAATACACCCGCATTCCGGCAACACTTAAAGACAGCGTCAACCCCACCCTTTGGGAAAGAGCACAATGCAGTTCAGGTATCGCAGTGCGTTTTGCCACCGATTCACGACGAGTAGGCGTAAAATACCAACTTCTTTGGAACACTCACATGCTACACATGGCCGATACCGGACTGAAAGGTACCGACCTGTATATACTTGAGGGTGACTCGGTGTGGAGACATGTAAACACCAATCGTCCGAATGCCGACAAAGAGACAAAAATCTGCGAGAAAATTTATGTTGAGAATCTCGATCCGGGCATGAAAGAATTTATGATTTATATGCCTTTATACGACGGAGTTGAAGATCTATGGGTAGCAATAGACAGTGGAGCAACAATCACCCCCGGAAATAAAGACATCATACGCCACGACAAGAAAATCGTAGCTTATGGAACAAGCATTTTGCAAGGAGGCTGCGCTTCACGCAGTGGTATGGCTGCAACAAATATCATAAGCCGAGAGCTCAATTGTGAGGTAGTCAACATCGGAATAAGCGGAGAAGGAAAAATGGACTATTGCATGGCTCGTGCAATGGCAGAGATTCCTGATGCCGATGTTTTTTTGATCGACCCGATACCCAATTGCACCGAAATGATGTGCGACACACTCACCTACGACTTTATCAACATTTTGCGTAAAGCCCGTCCTGAAGTGCCAATCGTCATGGTTGAAGGGCCAATATACCCCTATGCGAGATACGACTCATTTTTCCGCAACTATCTTCCGCGCAAGAACGCGGCATTCCGTCGCAACTATGAGAAACTTATTGCCGAAAATCCCAATAACCTATATTACGTCGATTGCATAAACCTTGATGGAGTGGAAGATGACGGCACTGTCGACGGCATACATCTCACCGACCTCGGCTTTAAATACTATTCCCAAAAACTCATTCCCGTTCTACGACCACTGATTAAATAAAAATATTTCTTTGTTGATTGAGAGCATTGTTTAATTGAGCGATGCCCTTTTTTACGTCCGAAACAGGAACCAAATGCAAGCTTCCGGTGTTTATATTTCAGTCATAGGACATAACATTATTAACAACCTATTTTATGAGAACAGTATTTTTTAAAGGCTCAGTTTGTCACACTCGTGGCAATTTACCGAGTATAGGCACCAAAGCACCGAGTTTTAACCTTGTCGGTAAAGATCTGAAAGATGTCAATTCCGCTGATTTTAAAGGTAAACGTGTAGTTTTAAATATATTCCCAAGCTTAGACACCGACGTGTGTGCCATGAGCATTCGAAGATTTAACAGCGATGTAGCCAAATCAACAAACACAGCAGTTATATGTATCTCTATGGATTTACCATTTGCAGCAAAGCGTTTTTGCGTAGCCGAAGGAATTCAAAATGTCATTACCGCATCGGCATTCCGCTCTCAATCATTTGCTGAAAAATATGGAGTTCAACTTATTGACGGACCGCTTGCCGGACTCTTTGCCCGCGCAGTCATAATAATCAACGAAGATGGGTACGTTTCCTACACCGATCTTATTGAAGAGATAACTAATGAGCCTGATTATGCAACCGTGATTAAACATCTTAAAACCTCACCATTTCAAGATAACTTGAACGGGATAATGGTCTGACGGTAGGCGGGTTGATGGGTTATGAGCTTCTGCTGCCGATAGGGTTTCTGCTTCACCGTGTTTAACATTGTCGTTCCAATAATGGAATGTCAATATTCCATAACGCAAAACATCAAACCCCGAGACAAAAATATGATCAATGCGCTTGGACGAATGACGCTCAATGTCAAAATTATTGAATGTCCCGGCCGGAGCATATTTAATCGGAGATAAATTATAGGCATCTCTCAAAATACTGCTTTGCGCCAACGTATTATATGGAACACTGTTTTGCGCGGCATTGAAATCTCCCGTAAGAATCA
>CAZBUT010000303.1:0-2281 GCA_964495165.1 uncultured Muribaculaceae bacterium
TCCTTCGACGCAGATTGCGTTTAATGAAGCCAAGCTGATTATTGATTGCGAGATATTATATAAAGATGCCATGACCGCCGATAAATTTATTACAAAAGAGCCGTTGGAAAAATGGTATGGGGCGCAACATGGCGCGTTGCATGATATTTATATCGCTGAAATCAAGCATGTTTGGATTAAATAACAAATATATATACCAATGAAAAAAATCAATATCATTTTATCAAGCATCGCCGTTGCCGCTGTTGCAGTATTCGGCTCATGTAGCAATTCAGGTAAAGACTCGGCAGTGACCAAAGCTCCTGATAGTGAAACTACCGAAACAACAGGATTTGTGAGAAGCGGTGTATATCATCTTGCTTCTGACGAAATTCTTGATTTTACTCAAGGGGTGGGGCTCCCTGTTGTTGTTGACTTCAACGCAACGTGGTGTGGCCCTTGCAAATCATTTGAACCGACATTCACAGCTATGGCTGAGAAATATGACGGCAAAATTGAATTTATATCTGTAGATGTAGATCAATGTCCGGAGGTGGCTAAAGCATTTGAAGTGCAAGGAATACCTCACATTTTATTTGTTACTACCGATGGAAAAATCAGCAGCCACGTAGGATTAATGTCTGAGGCTGAGTTTGAAGGCATGTTGCAAAACTTGCTCAACTAAACAGCTTCTTATAATAAAGGTCGTGTCTTTGTTTCATTGACACGACCTTTGTTGTTATAACACTTTGGGGCTATTTTGCGGGTTCCCATTTGCATCGTACAGGCGACACGATTGCCCCTTCGTCTTTTAGCTGTTTCATAGCTTTATCAACTTCTTTGCGGTCAAGTCCGCTAAGCTCAGCGATTTTCCCTGCATTCAGAGGCTCACCTGCTTCTTTCATAGTTGCCAATACTTTTTCTTTTGTTTCCATAATTTTGTTTTTGTATTAAGTAACTTTCCAATTAAAATAATGCGTTATTATCTCAATATTTTATGCGCAAATATAGAATTTTACCAACGATTACACAAGTACCGGCAAGATAATCTGACCTAAGCTGCTTCTATCTCTCAATTATTTAAAAAGCTTAGAATTGACTGTTAATTTTGGTTAAAATTGGGGGGGGGTAATATATAAATAATAAAACTTCTATATCTTTGCAGATATATACAAACTAAATTTATACTAAAATGAAAAAAGCACTTATTTTTGCACTTGCAATTATCATGGGGATAGGCAGTGCGGTAGCTCAAGTTGAAAATGAAGTGGAAGTTGGTATGAACTTGTCAAGCATGAGTAAATTAGACTCAAAAATCGGTTTCCATTTGGGCTACAGATTGACAAAACACTTACCTTCGCTTTTTGAAGGAGCTTATCTAAACGGTGGTGCATTGTTAACGCTTAAAGGGGCTGAGAAAGACTATGGCAGTGATCTTGATTTTAAATGCAACGCTTATTATCTCGAAATTCCGATTCACTTTGGATATAAGCATGTTTTAAGTGAAAATCTTTCGCTATTTGGTGAATTTGGACCGTATTTGGGAATAGGTTTATTTGGTAAGACCAAGTTGGAGTCTGGTGGCGAGAGTGCAAAAGCTGACACTTTTGGTGACGAAGGCGGGGTGAAGCGTTTCGATCTTGGTTTAGGATTCAGACTTGGCTTTGAAATACAAGAAAAAGTTCCGGTATCATTTGGTTACGACTTTGGGTTGTTGAATACTGCTGATACTGATGATGGTCCTTCTATCAAAAACAGCAATTTTACAGTTTCGGTAGGCTATAAATTCTGACATGAGAAATAAAATACAAAGCAAGGCGATGTTCGGTTGAGCATCGCCTTGTATAGTTTATATCCGGCAAATTATATTGTGACTTCGCCACAAAGAGAACACTCAAGATAGCGACGCACCTCTGATGTTGACAGTCCGAGTCCGAAAAGATACATCATTTTTGTGATTGCCGCCTCGCTTGTTATGTCGTGACCTGAAATGACACCTGCCGATGTGAGTTGGTTGCCCGACATGTACATTTTTGCATGAACACCGCCATTGACACATTGTGTTACGTTCAATATAACAATGTCCCGTTCTACAGCTTCCTTGATTGCCGCAGTAAACCAAGAATATGTGGGGGCGTTGCCGGCACCGAATGTCTTCAGAACGATTCCCTTTATGCCCGGAGTGGCAAGCTGATGCATCAGTACGGTTTCTGTAATACCGGGATTCAAGTCTAAGAACATCACTGCTGTGTCCAAGCCATATTGCACTTTAAGCGGACGTTTTGCCTGCACACGCCACAAG
>CAZBUT010000304.1:0-2274 GCA_964495165.1 uncultured Muribaculaceae bacterium
TGATTCTCTGCAAGAGAACAAACTCATTGACCGCGGCGACAGTATCGCCCTGATGACCCCGATTTTCACCCCTTATATAGAAATTCCAAAACTCGACCGCTTCAACTTCAATGTCGTGCAGATAAGTGCCAACAAAGTCGAGCAAGACGGATTCCACTCATGGCAATATCCCGATGAAGAAATAGACAAACTGAAAGATCCGACCATAAAGTTGCTGTGCCTTGTCAATCCAAGCAATCCGCCCTCCTATACGTTGTCACGTCACACACTCGACCGTATTATCGACATTGTCAAAAAACATAATCCCAATTTGATGATTATCACCGATGATGTCTACGGGACATTTGTCGAAGGCTTCAAGTCGTTAATGTATGAACTGCCCCACAACACCTTGTGTGTTTATTCATTCTCCAAATATTTTGGTGCAACAGGCTGGCGGCTTGCTGTAATGGCAGTAAACCGAGATAATATCTTCGACCGCCTGATCAATGCACTCCCCGACAGAACCAAAACTTGTCTCAACAAGCGATACGGGTCATTGACATTACAGCCCGAAAAATTACGATTCATCGACCGATTGGTTGCCGACAGCAGGTTGGTTGCATTAAATCACACAGCCGGTCTGTCTACACCGCAGCAGATGCAGATGTCTCTATTTGCAGCATACTCATTATTAGACAAAAACAATATCTATAAAAAACGTATGCAAGCTATTATCAGCAACCGCCTCGATGCATTGTGGAAAACGACAGGATTCACACTGCCTCCCGACAAACTGCGAGCCGGCTACTACTCCGAGATAGATATCATGGTGTGGGCACGCAAATTTTATGGCAACGATTTTGTCAAATACCTTAATGACAACTATGAGCCGCTCGACTTTGTAATAAGACTTGCCAACGAGACCGCAGTCGTATTGCTAAACGGCGATGGATTTGCCGGTCCCGATTGGTCGGTAAGAGCCTCACTCGCCAACCTCGACCGCAAGTCTTACCTGAAGATAGGCACCGCAATACGTAAAATCCTCGATGAGTACCACTCAACCTATCTCACCTCCCTCAAATAACCAAAAAGGGCGAGTCGCACTTATAAGCGGCTCGCCCTTGATATCAGTTATGATTGTTATCTGTAGAGTTGGGGGTTGGTTTTGACAACGAAGCGTGAGGGGGTGTACTTTTGAAGTTTTTTGTTGAGCTTCATTGTCTTGTTGGCAACGCAAGTCGCTTTGAGAGACTTAGCTGTAGCTTCTGCTGCTGCAGGCAATGTAATAACTGTCGGATATCCGCAGAAATATAAATTGTCTCCGTACACCAAAAGCAAACCTGTTTGGTTTTGGCCTGAACCACCGGCAAATGTTATCACATTGTCGGTCATTGTGCCACCTGCGCCATAACCTTTCACTGTTTCAAAATCATTTCCTTTATCAAGCAAATAAGCTGCCATGCTATACATGCTCACGTCTCCATTGAGGCTAAGTCCGGTGCTTTGCAACGGTATATAAGCACATTGCGGGTCTTGGGCATTGATCTCGATGTAGGTAGTCTGATCAGAAACCAAGTAATCGGCATAGTCATAAGCATAAGGGTTAACGAGACGATAAACTCCTTCGTTTTCAAGGTGACGCTGGATTTCCACTTCGTATGTTGCATAATATGGAGTTCCGGCTTCATCTGCGGCAAAGAAGTTGGGACCTACAACTCCATCGGCAAACAATCCTGTACCCATTGATTCCCATATTACACCGCCTCCGGTGTACTCAAATGTAGCGTAAGCAACTTTTTGCTCTTTATCTTCAGCAATCGAAACAGCTACGATTGTATAGAAACCGCTCTTGTCCAACGGGAAGCTCACATAACCTGAATCAGCAAGTTCTACGGCTTCGATGCTTCCTTCGGCCATTGCATTGTAAACAGCTTCATAGTCATTGGTTTTAGCCATTGCAACTTTGGCCGATTCAACATCTGCCCCAAAAGAAACCTTAGCTACAGCGCGAGTATTCAAACCATCGGAATCGGTATATTGACCTGCGTATTTCACATCGATGCTGTAATCGCCAAGAACTACATCGGGGAATGTAATGACAATCATATCATTAGCTGTTGAATAGTTCCAGCCACCTACACTCATCATGTAGTAATACGGAGCCAATTGCACTTGAGCGGGAAGACCGTTATCTTGCCATGCTTTCACATAGTTTTTAGCCAATGCCGATTCGCTTGCGAATGACGAGAACGAAGCCGGGCTGACATTGTTGATATAGTCGCCATAAGAAGG
>CAZBUT010000305.1:0-2266 GCA_964495165.1 uncultured Muribaculaceae bacterium
ATTGCTATTCTCTTTGTTTGGGCTATCGTGGAAACTACGCAAGCCGGAAAATAAACCGACATCTTATTTATCCCAACCCATCAAATGGTTACGCTCGTTGGATCAAGTAAAATTATTTTCTTTGCTGTCTATCGTTTTGATTTTTGTATTTTACTGCATACCCAAAAGCAAACGCAGCGTGTATCTGCTTCCGATATACCCTTTTTTGGCCTACTACATCACCCTGTTTATTTTGTGGCTCGCAAGAAACGGGAAAAGAGCTGTGAGGGTTTACGCTTGGGTAATATCAAGTCTCTCGCTGATTGTTGCGGTTGCTTTTCTACTGATTAAATGCGGTTTGATTCCCGCTGAATCATTCGGGGTAAAAAATGCGATGTTTATAACCGGTTTAAATACCGCACCGGTTACTATTATTACGGTTATACTTTTTGCGCTTCTGTGTGCAGTGGCTGTTGCAACGATAAGAGCATGTACACGTTATATGCACACAAAGGCATTGATGCTGACTCTGTTTACGACGATCGTGTTGTATTGGAACTTTTCAGCCTACCTGCAACCGGCTGTATTGAATGCTAAAAGCGACTATGACGTCGCCCTTATCCTTGATGAATTGGTGCCGCAAGGAAACGTATATTCATTTATCGACGATCCGTTTTTGCGTTTCTACACAATTAACTTCTACATTGGCGACCGTGTAAAATTATTTGAAAAAGAGATGCCTGCATCGGGATATATTATTGTTGGAGAAAAAGACCTGGAACTGCTCTCGGAAAAGCACTCTTGTAACTACATATTCACTAAAGCATACCGTAGTGACAAAAAAGGCTGTGACCTGCGTCAGTATCTGCTTTTACTGAAATTTAACCGTAAACAGCAGTGACCCTGTCTTGGCATAAACCATCACAGAGTCTTTGAAATCAAAAATTCATTACCGTTATAAACAAACGTAACAATCCCCATTGCGCAAAGCCTCACCACAATACTTTCGGCCGTAGACATTGATACATGCGCCACATGGGCAAATTCGTCTATAGCTATCCCCTCACGGCTTTCCAATGCTCTCAATAAGGCACTCTCAGCATCTGACAGCATCAACATTTCGCCTGATTGCGATTTTTCTCTTTGCCACGCCCTCACCATTAGTGACGGTGCAAGAATGTTCTCGTCATTCACTCTGTAATAGGCGCGCCAAGATCCATCTGGCTCTTGACATTTAACCGGACGGTTCACCGCCTTGGCAATCTCAGCCCTCAACACAATTGCTCCCCCTTCGGTAGAAAATGCCGTCATCTTCACCTCCTGAGCCGGGTGGCAATACATTTCCGCAGCCTGCTCTATCATGTAAATATCTTCCTCGCTGCGCACTCCGGCGATGTTGCCATTATCTTTTACGCCAATAAGCAAACGCCCGCCGTCGTTATTGGCAAACGCCGATATGCTGCGAGCGATCTTACGTGCATCGGATATGGCAAACTTGAAATCCTGATGTTCATGTTCGCCCTCCTCAATAAGCCGCTGTATATAGTATTTGCCTTTAATAGCCTTGATGTCTTTCATCGCCTCTTGTTGTGACCTTCCCAATATGATATTATTCGGGATAGGCGAGTTGCTGAGGCGTGATACATTCAAGCACCTCTGTAAGATATTTTCGTGCCTCACGCTTGGCATCATCAAGGTCCATATATGAATAATTGCCGCAATCACGTGGCGTTGCTCCGGGAATCTCTCCTTCATATCGAGCGATAAAGTCAAATGTCTCCTTCATCAGAGGCAAAACATCTGACGATGTGTAATCCCCACTCACCAGCAGATAATTACCGGTGTGACACCCCATAGGGCCCCAATACACAATACGGTCTTTCCAACAATTATGGTTGCGCAGATACGTAGCGGCCAAATGCTCTATGGCATGAAGCGTTTTTCCTGACAAAGCCGGCTGTCGGTTAGGCTCGGTCATGCGTATGTCAAATGTCGTAATTACATCGCCTGAAGGAGTAGTGTCTTTACGAGAAACGTATATACCACGCAGAAGCGAGAGATGATTTACCGTGAAACTTGCAATCTTTTCCATAATCATCAAATGCTTGAAATAACATTCTTAAGCGTTTCAAACGTGTGACGCGGTGCATCTTCCCAGAAATTTTCATATTGGGCAATGTTGTCTTCTCCTCCCGGAGTGTCACTTATGACACGAGCGCAGAAAAACGGCACATTTTTAAGATAACACACCTGAGCAATAGAAGCCGACTCCATATCTACCGCCAAT
>CAZBUT010000306.1:0-2263 GCA_964495165.1 uncultured Muribaculaceae bacterium
GCTATCATTAATGTGGGCTTGAAAAACGTTGCTGCCGGTGCAAATCCCATGGACATCAAACGTGGTATTGACAAAGCTGTAGCTGTCGTTGTTGACGGCATCAAAGCTCAAGCACAAGAAGTGGGTGATGACTTTAAGAAAATCGAAGACGTTGCACGCATCTCGGCAAACAATGACGAGGCTATAGGTCGTCTCATTGCCGAAGCAATGAAAACAGTTAAGAAAGAAGGCGTTATCACTGTTGATGAGGCAAAAGGCACTGAAACTACAGTCGATGTTGTAGAAGGTATGCAATTTGACCGTGGATACATTTCTCCCTATTTTGTTACAAATACCGAGAAAATGGAATGTGAAATGGATAGCCCGTTCATTCTCATTCATGACAAGAAAATCTCAAACCTCAAGGACATGCTTCCGATTCTTGAAGCAACTGCCCAAACCGGTCGTCCTCTTTTGATTATTGCTGAAGATGTTGATCAGGAAGCTCTTGCAACCTTGGTTGTAAACCGTCTCCGCGGATCATTGAAGATATGTGCTGTTAAAGCACCCGGATTTGGCGATCGCCGCAAAGAAATGCTTGAAGACATTGCTGTACTCACCGGCGGTGTTGTTATCTCAGAAGAGAAGGGTATGAAACTCGACAGCGCGACTATCGAACTTCTCGGTCGAGCTGAAAAAGTAACTGTTAATAAAGAAAACACGACTATCGTTAATGGCGCAGGCGACAAAGACAATATTGCCGCACGTGTTGCACAAATCAAGATGCAGATTGAAAAAACTACATCTGATTACGATCGCGAAAAACTTCAAGAGCGTCTTGCCAAATTGGCAGGTGGTGTAGCTGTGCTTCACATTGGCGCTCCGAGTGAAGTTGAAATGAAAGAGAAAAAAGATCGTGTTGACGATGCGTTGAGCGCAACCCGTGCCGCTATTGCCGAAGGTATAGTTCCCGGCGGAGGTGTCGCTTATATACGTTGTGTTGCTGCCCTTGAAAATCTCAAAGGTGATAACGATGACGAGACAACCGGTATTCAAATCGTTAAACGTGCAATCGAGGAACCGCTTCGTCAAATCGTTGCCAATGCAGGAGTTGAAGGAGCTGTGGTAGTACAGAAAGTTAAAGACGGAGAAGGAGACTTCGGCTACAATGCACGTACAGGCGTATATGAAAATCTTCATGCTGCCGGTGTTATTGACCCGGCAAAGGTTACACGTGTAGCTCTTGAAAATGCTGCATCAATCGCAGGTATGTTCCTCACAACCGAATGCGTTATCGCCGAAAAGAAAGAAGAAAATCCTGCTCCCGCAATGCCTAATCCCGGCATGGGAGGAATGGGTGGCATGATGTAATAACAGCCACGCTCTTATACTAAATATAAAATCCCCCGGCAAATCAAATTGTCGGGGGATTTTGTTATATATCACTAAACATTATCTGATAGGTAATATAAAGCGATTTTCTTCTTCAAATGACCATTGTACTTGATATGTTGCCCCGGTGACTTGGTCAAGCATAATGAAATTCCAACGGTTCTGAGTCGCGGTGAGTTCAAAACGACCGGCTTTTATATCTTCGTTCGGAGATAACAGCGATTGGTCATTTAATGAATATTCAAACCGCTTGTCATCGTCATTTATTGCGTATTGTACAATTGTGATTTGACCTGTAGCTGTGTTTAGTTTTAGGAAGTTCCACATATTTTCAGTTGGGTATAGCTTGTATGTTGGAGTATCTATATATTCCTGCTTTGGGACGATATTTTCTGTTGTGGTGATTTCTTGTTGCTTGCAAGAAATTAAACAAATGGTCGCAAGAAGTGGTAGTATTATATGTTTCATTATGAAATTAGTTTGTGATTATAAATCTTCGCCATTGGCTCTGTTGTATTCATTATCGTAATACATGAGAATATAATATTTATTATAACTGCCTTCTGAAATCATAAACCATACAGGTTTCATTATGGTTTGTTGTACTCTGTGTTTAATAAATTCATCAATAACTTGTTCTGTAACTTGTTTTGCATTTTCGGCTGTAATTTGAGGAATCTCACCTGCAAGATTTTTTTCAAACATGAATCGGCGTAGTTCATTAACATATGCTGTGCTATCAGAATCATTCTCTAAACCTTGGTAAAAGGTAGCCTCATACCTTTTGTTGTTGACTAATATTTCATATCCAATATCTTCATTATCTGAAATTATTTGAGAAGCTGTTTAAATTTTATTGAAAAAATATTTTTATGCAAACATATAATTTATT
>CAZBUT010000307.1:0-2259 GCA_964495165.1 uncultured Muribaculaceae bacterium
TCAGAATTTTGCTGATATGAAATATGGGCTTGACCCGACATTCCGTTTCACCGTAAGCCGTGCGATCTACAAAGGAATGTTGCAGTTTATTGCAAATCGGGATAACCGTCCCTATGTAGTTCAGCCGTTGCCTGTAAGAGCATTTAAGATTGAACCGCTTAGCTATGATAATTTTGAATTGTCATGGAAAGAAACTGTAGATACACTTGAAAGTACAGCTACTCCTGCATATTACATCGTTCAGCATCGTTTGAACGACGGTGTATTTGTAAACTATGATACAGTGTATGAGCCTAAACTTCAAGTAAAAATTGTCGATGATGATATACACTCCTATCGTATTATTGCCGGTAATGACGGTGGCATAAGTTTCCCCTCTGAGGCGCTTGCATTGTGCAATGACGGTTGTGGCTGCGATCCTGTATTAATTGTCAATGGATTTACGCGTATATCAGGTCCGGATACATTTGATGCAGGAAAAATTGCAGGATTTAATGATGCAAGCGATCATGGAGTTCCCTATATAAACGATATAAGTTTTATCGGGTCGCAGTTTGAATTCCGCCGTGATATTCCGTGGATGGACGACGATGCCGCCGGATTTGGTGCAAGTCGAGCCAATTATGAAACGAAAGTAATCGCCGGCAATACATTTGATTATGTATATACCCATGGCGTTGCAATAAAAAAAGCCGGTTATAGATTTATATCGTCAAGTGTTGAGGCGTTTATGGAGTCTGACACAAAGACTCCTCAAGTCATAGACTTGATTCTTGGAAAACAAAAAGAAATAATTGTGGGGCGTGGCGTGTATGGCTCTAAGTACAAGACATTCCCCGAAGCTTTACAACAAAAGATAACAGCCCATTGCAATGCCGGAGGTGATATTTTCGTGTCAGGCTCATATGTGGCTACAGATTTGTGGGATAATACTCGGGCTACCCAAAGCGATAGAGACTTTGCTGCCAATGTGCTTGGTTATAAATGGCGAGTAGGGCAGGCGTCTGTAACGGGTGAGGCTTACGAAGTGCAATCGCGTTTCCCGCAATTTGGCAGTGCAAACTATTCTTTCAGCAATCAACTCAATGCTGATTGCTATGCAGTGGAATCACCCGATAGTTTCTATCCTGCTGATGATGACAAGGGCGCCACTATTCTGCGCTACAGCGAAAATAACCTCATTGCCGGAACTGCTTTTGATTCGGGTAAATACCGTACTGTTGTAATCGGGTTCCCATTTGAAACAATCGTAGGTGATGATGCCCGTGAATCGTTGATGAAGCAAGTCCTTGAATTTTTTGGAGACAAATAAATAAAATATTATTCATAAACATAAACTTTTTTACTAAATGAAAACTATCAATTGTTTTATCCCTTATGCTGACGCTCAGCAAGTGAAAGCAACAGTTGACGGCCTTCGTCAAAACGCTTTAGTGTCTAAAATTTTCCTTCTCGCTACTGATGAGAACGCTGCAGCGGTTGAAGGCTGTGAAGTTATCAACATTGATACTCTCAACAGCTCAGCTACCATGAAAAAAATCGCCAATGCTTCAGAAGGCGATTACACACTTCTTTACACAAAGTATAACAGCCTTGTAATGGGTTATCTCGCACTTGAACGTATGGTTCGCCTCGCCGGTGACTCTAAAGCTGCTATGGTTTATGCCGACAATTATCAAATCGTTGACGGCAAGAAAACCAACGCTCCTGTTATAGACTATCAATTCGGTTCACTTCGCGATGATTTCAATTTTGGTTCAGTACTCTTCTTCTGCACAAAAGCATTGAAAGCCGCTGCTGCTGAAATTGATGCAGAATATACAGCAGCCGGTCTTTATGACCTTCGCTTGAAAGTATCTCGTCAAGGTGACCTTGTTCATATTAATGAATATCTTTACACAGAAATTGCACTTCCTGTAGCTACTGAAGGTGAATCTCACTTTAGCTATGTAGATCCTAAAAACCGTGGTGTGCAAATTGAAATGGAGCAGGCTTGTACCGACCATCTCAAAAAAATCGGAGGTTATCTTGAACCCAAATTTGAAGAAATTAACTTCAATCAAGGTGACTTTGAATATGAAGCATCGGTTATCATCCCTGTTCGTAACCGTGTTCGCACAATTCGTGATGCTATCAAGAGTGTTCTCACTCAAAAAACCGATTTCAAATTTAACCTCATCATTATTGATAATGGTTCTACCGATGGTACAACTGAGGCTATCGATGAATTTAAAAGCGACGAACGTGTAATCCACATCA
>CAZBUT010000308.1:0-2234 GCA_964495165.1 uncultured Muribaculaceae bacterium
CTTCCACTCCGGCAGGAGCGAAATCGTCGTTGCTACATGCTGTCAAGAGCAACGCGCCTGCGAAAAATGATAAGATTCTCTTCATGTGTAATTATTTATATTAGTATAATTGATAATTTATGCAATTCATCGTACAAAATTAACCATAATAAGCGAAATTACCCCCCCAAATGGTTAAATAAGCTTAAAACGTAAAATAGCTCGTTCTTCGCTGTGGTTTCTCCTCCCTCGTATCAAAACAGAAAAAAGGCGGGGTACTGATGCTCTCCGCCTTGTGTAGGGTGTTGTGTTTTGTTGTTATTTGATAGAAACTTTGCCGGTGATGGTGTTGCCGTTGACCTCGGTTGCTTTGACAACATAGATTCCTGCTGGCGATGCACTCACGTTCACAATCTGAGTGTCTTTGCCTTGTGCTGCGATAGCTCCGGCTGCCGGATCTGATGTCAAAGGTACTGCTATTGCTTGCGCATCGGCACTCCATTGATACATGTAGCCGACTCCGGAATCGGCTGAGATCTGTGTTTTTGACGACCCGTCATGATTCATAACATACAAGCCGTCATACCCCAATTGTGTAAATGCAATTTTACTCCCGTCGGGCGACCAGCGAGGGTTCTCATACATCACACCATCTTGTGTGAGGCGAGTAACATTGGAGATACTGCCTTATTTCAGAGACTGTGCTGACTCTACTTGTGCGGCAAGCACAGCAACTGTTAACAGAATCTTTTTCATGAGCTATAAAGATAAATTTGTGAATAAATTTAATTGAATTGAATACGACTAATACAGTATTATATTAATACTGCAAGTGCGAATTTACTCTTGTTCGCAAATAATATCAATTATTAGCTTTTGGATTTTTTGTGTTTTACAACATGTTTTTTGTATATACCACGCTCGTTTCCACGTCGGCGTTATCTCAGTGAGTGCATGGCATCGATCATGCCTTGCAATTCGGCTCTAATCGTTTTGAGTCTCTCGATAGCTTTGTGCTTGCGAGACACGCCCGAGTGGTTGTGCTTGATCTGTTCTTGTGCGGCATCGAGCTTTAACCCTTTCTCTTTGACAAGAAAATACACCATGCGTATGGTCTCAATGTCGCTCGGAGTGTAAAATCTTGTGCCATGTTCATTGCGCTTGGGCTTGATTATTGTGAACTGGCTCTCCCAGAAACGCAACGTAGATGCCGGTATGTTTAATATCTCGGCAACCTCTTTTATCTTGTAGTATTTTTTTGTCAGTTCCATTTGTCGGTGTCGTTTATGTGTATTATTAGGTTTGCTGTTAGTCCATTACGTGACCGGCGTTCTCGGCTTTGATTATCATTTCGTTGTATTGCTCGGGGGTGAGGTCATAGAAATAATAATTCACCGGGTTTTGCGGTATTCCTTTGAATCGCACTTCGTAGTGCAGATGCGGTCCTGTCGATTTTCCCGTGTTGCCTACCTTGCCAATGAGGTCGCCGCGCTTCACATGTTGCCCGGCTCTCACGTTCATTTCGCTCAGGTGGGCATACCGTGTGGTATAGTTGTATCCATGATCGAGCACTATGAGGTTGCCGTAGCCGCTATGCCATTTTGCCGACTCGACTTTGGCGTCGCCTGTTGCATACACCGGTGTGCCTACGTCTGATGCAAAGTCCATGCCTTCATGGAATTTACCCGTGCCGTAAACCGGGTCTATGCGGTAGCCGTAGCCCGAAGCCATCTGTCTGAGATCAAGCTCCGAAATAGGTTGTATGGCAGGGATATGGGAAAGACGGTCTTGCTGCTGTCCGGCAAGCTCTTTCAACTTGTCAAATGATTTTATCTGCACATATATCTGTCGGTCGAGCATATCCATTTTGTTTGACACCGCTTTTATCAGCTCACCGTCGGGCAACGAGTTAAGATGCTCATATTTGTTTCCTTTCTCCAAACCGGCATATCTTTGGGCATCGGTGATGCGGTCGGCCTGCATCATCACGCGGTAGAAGTTGTTGTCGCGATTGGCAATGTCGTCCATCACCGACAGTGACTTGTCAAGACGCTGATTAAGAATTTTAAGCTCTGTTACCAACGCATCGTTCTGCTCCTTGAGCATCTTATCGCGAGGATAGTCGATCCAGAAATAAACCGTCACAAATGCCAACGCGCCAATCGCAACCCCGACCATCAAATGCCGGGTAACAGCTCTCAAGCGGCTTTTCCATGATGGGAAAACTCGCTCATAGCTGTCGGAACTTTCATTAT
>CAZBUT010000309.1:0-2232 GCA_964495165.1 uncultured Muribaculaceae bacterium
ATAATATTTATTACCCCCAAAGACAGACCATTCAAATAAACGGATTTGACTCGTTTGCCACATATCAAGAATTTCATGATAAAGCACTTGGGGGAAGAATTTTCCCTTCTAAAATATCGCTCAAAGCAGGTATTGATAAAAACCTGGATTATATGCTTATTCCTTATCTGGATGTTTTTATAGGAATTGCGAGCGAAAATTTAAAATCTAAAATTGAAAGTGCCGGAATTACAGGAATAAAATTTGTACCGATTGAAATTGTATTTGAATAATGCACGCAAAAACAATTCAAAGATGATGTTTAAGGGAATTTCTATAAATTCCACGAATTAGTGAAACTTTAGTGGTCGGGAACTTTCTTTTGTGCGCTTTGTGTTTTTATCTGGTGGCTTTTTGTCTTTGTCTCAAATAAAATTACACAAATCATCACTAAGCAATTTATAGACGCTCCATAAATATTTATCCGGCAAAATAATGCAACAGCGTGCCGGCAGTAATATCCCTATCGGTCTAATCGTCTTATCGGTGTAAAAGATATTCGGTCGTTGCAAAAATGATATTTTAAGCCGTTAGATTTTCATATTACGGCTAATTGCTGTAACTTTACACGAAATTTGTTTAGCTAAATCAATATACCAAAATATAACTATGTTTAGGACAAAAACGTGCGGAGAACTCCGCCTTAGCGATGCCGGCAAAACAGTGACACTTGCCGGGTGGGTACAACGTAGCCGTAAAATGGGTGGCATGACATTTGTTGACATGCGTGACCGTTATGGTGTCACTCAAGTTGTATTTAATAATGAGTCAAACGCCGAGCTTTGTGAGGCTGCCAATCATCTTGGACGCGAATATGTGATTCAGGTTACAGGTGAAGTTGCCGAGCGTTCAAGCAAAAATGCAAATCTTTTGACCGGCGAGATTGAAATCATCGCTCAGGAACTGAAGATTTTAAATAAGTCAGATGTACCGCCGTTTACTATCGAAGATGATACCGACGGAGGAGACGATATACGCATGAAATACCGTTATCTTGACTTGCGCCGTCCTGCAATACGTCGCAATTTGGAATTGCGTCATAAAATGGCGTTTGAAATACGTCGTTATCTTGACGAAAAAGGATTTATCGAGGTGGAAACCCCGGTGTTGATTAAATCTACCCCCGAGGGCGCTCGCGACTTTGTGGTGCCGTCACGCATGAATCCCGGTGAATTTTATGCTTTGCCTCAATCTCCTCAAACATTTAAACAATTGCTCATGGTGAGCGGTTTTGACCGCTATTTCCAGATTGTGAAATGTTTCCGTGACGAGGATTTACGAGCCGACCGTCAACCTGAATTTACGCAAATCGATTGTGAAATGTCGTTTGTAGAACAGGAAGATGTGCTTCAGATGTTTGAAGGCTTGGTTAAGCATATCTTCAAATATGTGAAAAATATTGACTTCGTTGCTCCGTTCCCGCGCATGACATGGGTCGATGCCATGAAATATTATGGTAGCGACAAGCCCGACACTCGTTTTGATATGAAATTTGTGGAGTTGAAAGACTTGACAGGAGGAAAAGGCTTCTCGGTTCTTGATGATGCAGAATATGTCGGTGCTATATGTGCAAAAGGTTGCGCCGGCTACACTCGCAAGCAACTTGACCAATTGACCGATTTTGTTAAACGTCCGCAAGTGGGTGCCAAAGGCATGATGTGGGTCAAAGTAGAGGAGGACGGTTCAATTAAGAGTTCTGTTTCCAAATTCTATAGCGAAGATGAATTGAAATTATGGGCTGAACGTTGTGACGCTCAAGCCGGAGATTTGATTCTCATACTTGCCGGTGACACAATGAAAACCCGTAAGCAACTTTGTGAGTTGCGTCTTGAAATGGGTAGTCGTCTCGGATTGCGCGACCCGCAGAAGTTCTCATGTTTGTGGGTAATTGACTTCCCGCTGTTTGAATGGGACGACGAGACACAGCGTTTCTATGCTATGCACCATCCGTTTACATCACCTAACCCCGATGATATTGCCAAACTTGACAGCGCAACCGGTGAGGTGAGAGCAACTGCCTACGATATGGTTGTTAACGGCAATGAATTGGGTGGTGGAAGTATACGTATTCATGATGCGCAGTTGCAAGACAAGATGTTCCGCCTGTTGGGATTGAGTGAAGAAGATGCTCAATATAAATTTGGTTTCTTGATGAATGCATTTAAATATGGTGCGCCTCCTCATGGAGGTTTG
>CAZBUT010000310.1:0-2200 GCA_964495165.1 uncultured Muribaculaceae bacterium
AGGACCCCAACATTAAAAGTGTTGTGCTCTACCTGCTGAGCTAGCGAATCTCCTTTAGTGCATTGTTTTTCTCAATTGCGATGCAAAGGTAGTGAGTTTTTTTGAATCACGCAAGACTTTTGCTTAATATTTTTGCAGAAATTTTACTTGCGAAATGTAACGCTGTGATTATTAAAACATTTGCGCATATATTCAATTAATGGTTTGGCAACAACAATCAATGTGACAGCAATAATTATAAGCGCGATACCAAAGGCATTGGCTGTAGTTATTTTCTCTCCAAAGATAAAAATCCCAAAGACTAATGCTGTCAATGGTTCAAGTGCGCCCAAAATCGATACCGGTATCGAACCTATGTCATGTATGGCGATTGTCATTGTTATAAGTGATATAATTGTCGGGAATATCGACAAGCCGATTAGACATAACCATGGAACGAGTTCGGGCTTCATAGGGTCTATTCCGGTCAGGAAGTCAAGTTTCACAACAAATACCAATATACCAAACAGCAAGGCGTAGAATGATAGTTTTGTAGTTGAGAAATATTGCAGACGGCTCTTGTTTACAAGCACCATGTAGAATGCGTAGGACAAAGATGAAACCACGACACATATTATGCCTATCGTACTCAGTGTGCCGTCGCCGTCTGTGCGGTATAGCAATCCGATGCCAAGCAGGGCTATTGCAATGGAACAGACAGTGAGAATTGAAACTTTCTCATGATACACAGTGACCATTATTATTGTTACAATAATCGGATATACAAACAATAGAGTGGAGGCTATGCCCACATCCATGTGATTATAGCTTTCAAAAAGAAATAGCGATGAAAAGGCAAATAACATTCCTGCGCAAAACAGGAATGGCAATTCTTGTTTTTTCACTGCAAAACTCTCGCCTCGATATATCATGAGTAATGCTAATAAAACGATAGCAGTGGCATATCTGTAGCACAAAACAGATGAGACGCTCAATCCAGACTCATAAAGCGGTAAAGCGCATAGCGGGTTCAGCCCGTAAGTGATTGCCGATATTGCTCCGAATATGTAACCGCGTGTGCGATGTGAATTTTCAATTTTCGTCATAATCTGATGGGAATTTCTATAAGTTCCCTGATAATATTTTCATATATTCATCATAAGTTATATATCTTCCACCCATCGACCTCAGATGTGGAGTTTCAAACTGGCAGTCGATCATTGTCCCTCCATTGTCGTCCATGAATTGAGCTAAAGCTATGAGTGCAAGTTTTGAGGCGCTTGGCACTAATGAAAACATGCTTTCGCCGATAAAGCAATTACCTATCGCAACGCCATATAATCCACCTACAAGATCTTGGTCTTTCCACACCTCAAAACTTGTTGCCCAACCGAGCCGGTGCAAGCGTGTGTAGGCCTCAATTATTTCATCGCCGAGCCATGCTCCTTCCTCATTGACACGTAATGCACCACATTGACGTATCACGTTGTCAAAATCATGGTTGACAGTCACCTTGTAAATTTGTTTGCGTATAAGTGACCGCATAGAATGTGATATATGTATTTCACGTGGAAATATGACAAAACGGCGCATCGGACAAAACCATAATTTTTGTTCATTGCGAAACGCCGACCACGGGAATATGCCATTGGAGTATGCTAAAATAAGCCTGTCGGTAGAATAATCCCCGCCAACAGCAATAAGCCCGTCGGGTTCACCCAAACGGGGATCGGGAAAGACCAATTCGTCGGTTAACTGAAATACCATTTATTTTTCTGCTATTAATTTCAACGAGCCGTTTTCGGTAGTTAATATAGCAGTGCCTTTTTTGCTTAATTTGCCAAACAGCAGTTCTTTAACAAGCAAAGGCTTGACTTGCCGAGAGATTACACGTTCAATCTCTCTTGCTCCGTATTTTGATGAAAAACCTTCTTTAAGAAGCCACTGTCGGGCGTTGTCGTTCACCGATAATGCCACATTCCTTTCTGCCAAAAGCGTGTTAAGTTCTTGCAGTTTTTTGTCCAATATAAGCGAAGCCATTTCCTCGCTCATATCATTGAATACCACGATATTTGACAATCGGTTTATAAACTCGGGCTTAAATGTTTTCTTTACCTCAGAGAGCATTGCCTGTCCTGTAGTCACCGATGAACCGAACCCTAATCCTGCCTGCTTGGCATACTGTGCCCCTGAATTTGATGTCATTATCAATATTACATTA
>CAZBUT010000311.1:0-1448 GCA_964495165.1 uncultured Muribaculaceae bacterium
GATGTCATTGCGCTTTTACCAGAAGTAGCGTTTTGCAAGTCGGCATAGGCTTGTGCTACACGCAATCGGAACTCAGTATCTTCAATTATAACTAACGTGTCTCCTTTCTTCACTTTTGCATACTCGTCAAAGCGTATTTCTTTGATAAATCCCGGAATACGGCTGTTTACCGGAACAATGTGTTGGCGCACCTGAGCGTTGTCGGTAAATGTATTGATGTTGAATTTTATGAATTGTGAAACAATCCACCACAATCCAAAAATTATAAGTATAATTACACCAACGTTTTGGAGAAGTCTGCGATTTTTTTGATTAATCATAATATTCCTGAAATAAATTTAAGTTGATAATAATAGTATAAAGTATTTATTTTGGCGTTGACAAGCCTGGTTTCGGCGTCTAACTTAGCTGTTGATGCATCGAGCATATCTGTGAGCAGAGCAAGCTGATTGGTAAAACGTTTATTTACGATGCGGTAATTTTCAGTGGCGAGTTCCACATTCTTTAGTTGCGTGGCAAGCATTTCATGAGCCTGTGTATATAATGTGTAGGCTTGTTCTATATTGCGATCGACGTCGGCTTCGGTTGCTTCTTGCTTGTCAGAGAGTCGGCTTAGCTCAAGTTTGTTGCGCAATCGCTTCTTATTGGTCTTGTACAACGATGAAAAATTATAGGAGATGTTAAGCCCTATCCACCAATAGTTAATATTTTTGTTGATAGGCGGCACCTCGTATGTAATAGGTCCGTCAAGAGTGTTGCCGGCAATGATGCCGATGTGTGGAAGCATTTCGGCACGTGTGAGCTTATCGCTTTGATTCACAATCTCCTTTTCGGCATTGACACTTTTGAGAGCAATCGAGTTGCCGAGTGACAAATCTTTCCAATAGCCGACTCCGTCACAAGGCAATACTATGTTTAGAATCGTGGAGTCGGGAATGATTTCAGTTGATTGGTCGATACCTAAGTGTGAACACAAGTCATGATTCAAAATATTTATGCTGTTAATCACTGTTGTGCGGTCATATTTCAGTGTAGACAACCGCAACTCATATCGTGTAATGTCATTTTTCAACACTATCCCTTGCTCGCCGTTGACTTTCATGTTTTCAATTAACTTTTCAGTCAGCGATATGTTCTCGTCATAAACCTGTAGTAGATTGCGGCTTTTAAATAGATTGAGGTAACATGTGACAGTTGCGATGCGCATGTTGTTGCGTGTGTTGTCGAGTGCAATGCCTGCCATATCGGCTTGTGCCTTGGCAAGATTGATACCGCCTGTAATGGCTCCACCCGTATATAACGGCTGATACAGGTTCACATTCAATTTGTTTCCAAAGTGAGGCGATTCTGCTTTCATTGCATTGGAAAAATCGCGGTCCATTAAAGTTGCGTCGCCATTGTAACTTACCGATATCGATGCCGATATGTCGGGCAATCGTTCGGCTTTG
>CAZBUT010000311.1:1458-2196 GCA_964495165.1 uncultured Muribaculaceae bacterium
TTTGCAATCTTGGTTGGATACTTCAACAGCTGTTTTTGCTGCTTTTAGATCTTTGTTGCGGTGCTCTATCAAATCAAACATATTGTCGATCGACAGATACATTTTTTGCGTTTCTTGCGCAAAGGTGTAGTGTCTCAATAGTGACAGCATAAGCATCACTATGAGCAAACGAAGTTTACACATAGAGTTATAATTTAATTAATGAGAAATTTAATCTTGAAAAAACATGGCTGTCCCCTACCCCCCGATAGAAGTCAAAGTCGGGCAAGAGATTAGATATATTATAGCTAAATTGAATTAGCTCTACCCCATTGATGAAATTGGTGGATTTTATTGTTTTTATAGACTGTAATAAAACGTAAACCTAAAAAATCTTTCTTCATATATTGCGGAACTTTATGCTCCGTTTCCGACTGCAAAGTTACAAAAAAACGGGATTTTTCGCAACCCCAATCTTAATGGCTGTTACCAGGACGTTCTTCAGTAACCTTAATTTGGCTACGGAGTGCGGTTTTACCGAACATCGTTGGGATAAGTATTGCGAATTACGTGAGCAAGCAATATTCATCGAAAGAATGCTTGGCGAAGAATATTTCTCTCACGACTTGATAAACATGAGCAACATCACCCGATAGTCAATATGCCCATCGTGGCTTGTATTTGTTGACATATCGTCAATATGATTAAGGGAGGTTCTATAATTTCAATTTCTCATTAGCGAGTAGTCGGAACCTCATT
>CAZBUT010000312.1:0-2183 GCA_964495165.1 uncultured Muribaculaceae bacterium
TGCCCGATGAGTAATTCATCTCCAATAACTATAATTGAGATATTCATTTGATGCTAGTTTTGAGTGAGTTTCTGATTCCACTCAGTTTTGGAAAGTATTTAATAAATATATAAGATGTTGGGAAAGCTGTTGCAATAGTTATTACCAAAGACCAATATTTGGATTCTAATCCTAAATTTAATAGTGTTGATATTATGATGAAATGTGTGCCAAATATGATGAGCGAGTTTTGACCTAAATATTGAAAAATTGGAGCTCTGAACGAAAAATGCATTAATTCGTATAATGTTAAAAATCCCGCAGTAGAGCAGAGATATGACAACAAAATTGTTTGGTCAAATTGTGCAATATGCAAAAAAATGCTTTTTTGGGCACTGAACCACCATATTGTAGCAGAAATTATACCTATTGTAATGGCTCTTTTTGTGCTTTGGGCTATATGCGAAAAGTGTTTTGTCGATTTCAGTTGATGACCGATGGCAAATAGGGGTAATGATGTCAATGCCTGTGGTAAGCCAGTCATAGTGAGCAAATATGAATTTGGATTAAAAAAGTGTGATACACAACCTATAGCGATAGAAATAGTTAAAACCAAAATTGATTGTGCTTTTGCTGAAATTTTAGTTGTAACTAAAGTTATTGTATGGTAAACAATGAAAATCCAGAATAATGCTTTTAAAAACCAAAGAGGCGCATTCATAGGCTTGAGATAAAACAAAACAAAGTCGGTTATTATATCAAAATGCCTACCGGTATTAATAATATCTATAACATGAGGAATATAATACAATGTCGCAAAAAATAAATATGGAATCAGCAACCGATTTGTTTTTTTTATGAGCATCAAGCGTGTTGTTTCATATTTATATAAAAATCCAGATATTATGAAAAAAACAGGAACTTCAAGATGGTCGAGTGTCGGATGAAGTGCAAAACCGCAATGGTCGAAAATGACTAAAAGTAAACATAGCCCTTTTAAGATGTCAAGAGCCTGAAAATACTCATGTGTAGTTGTTGTACTCATAGATATTATATTGTTACTCGTGTATATGGAACCTCGTTGAGGTCGCAGAATTGTTTGTCGAGAAATTTATAGTATCCGGCAATTGCTACCATGGCGGCATTGTCGGTTGTAAATAATCGTTCGGGAATAAATGCTTTAAGTCCGCGGTCAGAACAGAAATCGGCAATAGCTTTGCGTACACCGGAGTTGGCAGATACGCCGCCTCCTATTGCAACTTGTTTGACACCTGTTTGGTCAACGGCTTTGCGCAATTTGTCAATGAGAATATCAATAATGGTGCGTTGCAATGATGCAGCAAGATCTGCCATGTTTTTTTCTATAAAATCAGGATCAGATTTTTTTGCATCGCGCAATGTATATAAAAAAGATGTCTTTAAACCGCTGAAACTGTAATCCAGTCCGGGAATATGTGGTTTGGAAAATTTAAAGCGATTTGCATCACCCGTAGCAGCGAGTCGGTCGATATGTGGTCCACCGGGATAAGGCAATCCCATTACTTTTGCACATTTGTCAAATGCTTCACCCGCTGCATCATCGATCGTCTGACCGAGCACCTGCATGTCGTTGTAATTACGTACAAGAATTATTTGAGAATTTCCTCCTGAGATGAGCAGGCATAAAAACGGGTATTGTGGCACTTCATCGGTTTCGTTGTGTCTGATGAAATGGGATAATACATGGCCGTGAAGATGATTGACATCAATAATAGGGATATTCCAACCGAGAGATAATCCTTTGGCAAATGATGTTCCAACGAGCAATGACCCAAGAAGTCCGGGTCCTCTTGTAAATGCGATTGCGTCAATGTCGTGTTTGTTTATTCCGGCACGTTTAAGCGCGGTGTCAACAACCGGTACTATATTTTGCTGGTGTGCGCGTGAAGCCAATTCAGGCACAACGCCACCATATTCTTCATGTACTTTCTGTCCTGCAATTACATTTGAGAGCAATAATCCGTTTTTTATTACTGCTGCCGATGTGTCATCGCAAGATGATTCTATTCCAAGAATTGTAACATTCATTCCAATACGTTTTAATTGTTGGCAAAGTTAGAAAGAATCTTGCAAATTTCAGCAATCTGCAGGTCAAAACCCATGTTATAAATTTATTGGTGTCCGATAAAACTTTCAAGCACTATTCTACTTTTTATTTTATCGGA
>CAZBUT010000313.1:0-2176 GCA_964495165.1 uncultured Muribaculaceae bacterium
ATAATACACAAATAATGATGCTTGACAGCAGGGTAAATCGTTTCATGATAATGATTTTATAATTTGAACTTAACAAATTTTGATTGCACAAAAGTACAAATAAAAACCGCCAAAACAAAATTTTGGCGGTTTTGTAAAGAGAAGGACATCTCTATATTGTCATATGTCAATGTATTCAATGGGTTGTTGCTGAATTTTATCCATTGGCTTTGATTGATATTTCACTTTTCCAAAGTCAATCGTATTGAGATCTATACAGCGGATAGAATTGTTATACGCTGTTTTATAATATACTTTGCGGTGAGTAAGATCGATTGCCGAAGTCCATTGTGTTGCGCTTGGAATATCAGGTACTTGTCCTGTCTGATGTTCAATGCCGATAGGAATATCAAAGTTGTTCAATATGTGAAAACTTTGAAGGATAGTGGATATGGCATCATCAAGCTGTGGCGCAGTTTGACGGTAAAAGGCAATGCGTACAAATCTTGACGGAGGTGTCGCATCGCCTGGCAGTCCGAGAAATCCGGAGTTCCCTCCGATAGGAGTGAGCGTGATTTCTCCCATTTTCTTGTCGGGCGCTGATCCGGGAAACAAATTGACGTAGTTATTCAAATTGGTCAAGTGCCATTGAAACCCAGGAGAGTTGGTTAAAACGCCTACCGTGTTGTCATAAAAATGCGGTACACCGTTGACAATTTCCAACACAATCTGTTTGCCCGACGGTTCGCCAATGCGGTAATGAACGACCGAAGCTGCATCAAGTCCTACGATACGGATTTGTCCTATTCCGGCTTTTAATTCGTCTATAGTTGCAAATTGAGTTAGTATCCATGTCGGAACCTGTAAGTCTCCCAATGAAATATCATTAAATTGTGGATCGTAGGTTTGATACTGTCCATAATGAGGGAAGAAAAACAATCCAGCTGACAGTCCTACCTCATTTATACCTTCACATATAAACTCTTTCATAACAACCGACATGCCGACAACGCCATATTTAGCTTTGAATTTAAGACCATTAATGCCGGTAGGGGTAAAAGAGGTTATTTCTTGTCCGTGTGGGATAATCACATATTCACTTTTTAACGCGCCGGCGGCAGCCTCAATAGTGCGTGCTTGTACGTATGAGCCGTCTTTAGCTGAGAGCGAAATCCCTGTGCAAGCCAGAGCCTGCAATGCACCGCAACATATAGCCGTAGTGCCCAATAAGATTTTTTTGTTCATAGTATTACTATCTTTAATTAATCACTTACTTCTATATAACACTTGCTTTCTATCTTTGTTCATGTCAACTCTATGTAATAATAAAGAGTCTTCGGGGTTGCCGAAGACTCTTTATGGTAGAGTTTGTTGATTCAAGAATTAAATACCTTGAAGTTTGAATGTGATAGGCAATGTGTACCATACGTTCACTGCCTGACCATTCATCTTACCGGGAATGAAGTTGGGAAGTGATTTAACCACGCGAACAGCTTCTTTGTCAAGGTCTGGGTCTTTTGAACGAACGACTTTAACTTCGCCGATCTTACCGGTTTTTGTTACAACGAATTGAACAACTACACGACCTTGGATGTTGTTTTCCATTGCCATTGTCGGGTATTTGATGTTGTTTGAAATGTATTTCATCAATTCGCCTTCACCACCGGGGAATTGAGGCATCTGCTCAACTGCGAGAAATACTTGTTCTTCTTTCTTCTCTTCAACTACGATTTCGTCTTTGTGTTCACGAACGACGTTCAAGTCGTCGGTACCTTTGTCGAAGTCGGTTTGTCCGAAAGCGGTTTCAGTTTGTTGAAGTTCATCTTGAGTCTTGATTTCATCTTCGGCTCTTACTTGGTCATCGTCAACGATTGCAAGCTCTGTTACCTTAACGGTGTTGAGGACTTCTTCAGGAAGCACTTCGGGCTTTTGTTCTTCAATGCGCTCGATTTCTTCTTCAGGTTCTTCCTCTTCAACTTCATCGGTAACAACGCTCACCAATTGCTGGGCGTTTTCCTCAGTAATGTCGGCTTCTGCTTTTGGCAACATAGTGTTTACCAAGAACGGAAGCAAGAATGCAAGAGCCATGATGATAACAACAACGATCATTGCTTTATTGTGGCGGGCATCAGAGGTTTTACGCATTTCGTATGCGCCAAACTCTTTGTTTTTGCCTTCAAAAATAAGGTCGCGCCAC
>CAZBUT010000314.1:0-2174 GCA_964495165.1 uncultured Muribaculaceae bacterium
GTTAAAATAATGGGAAAAATCGTTTTTGGGTGATAGATATTACTTGCTGAGTTGTGATTTTATAAATCCGATTACAAGAGCAAACGTTGTGGCTAAAATTGTGATATATACAAATATGTTGTTATAGGTGATTGTTGCAGGCTCTAATAAGAAGGTTGCTATTTCTTTCCAAAAATAACATACGACTATGGCTGCAAGCAAGAATCCTGCGTATTCAATGTATGATGCATGGCTTTTGCGCTCGGGTAAGCGGTTCATTACTTTACGCGTGAACCAGATGTTTTGAGGTGCATTAGGCAGTTCTTGTTTAAATGTCTTTTTTATTTGGTTGTCAATGTCGTTCATTGTTCAGATTAATTATTGTTGAATAATTTTGCCATTTTAATTCTTGCCCGGGAAAGAGATGATTTTATTGTCCCCTCAGACAGAGATGTTATTTCGCTGATTTTTTTGATTGGTTGGTCTTCAAGATAGAAAAGCAATACCACAGTACGCTCATTTTCGTTTAATGCTTTAAGACATGCATCCACATCGATTTTGGCTTCAGTCTTATTGTGGCAGTATATAGCTTCTTCGTGAGCATTAAGTTCCTCCTCATCGTGTGCTTCCTGTCGCTTGCGCATATAAGAATAAAACTCATTGTAAGCGATGCGATAAAGCCATGTCTTGAATCTTGCCAAACATTTGAATTGTCTGATAGACAGGTAGGCTTTGAGAAAAGTGTCTTGTGCAAGGTCGTCGGTCAATGCTGTGTCGCCAAGAGTGAGATTGAACAGAAATCGTCGCAAATCATGTTGGTATTCTTCGACCAATCGCCCAAATGCGTTGCGGTCATCAGTTGCAACGCATTTGGCTATCAGTGAGAATTCTTCAATTTTGCTCAACATCTTGGGCCTCTTTTTTGCGGTCTTCAACGAAATAAGTTATCAGTTTGGCTATGCCTACAAATATTGGTGCAAATCCAATTGCTACAGTTTCACCTGCATCGGCAAAGTAGAAAAAGCAACTGATGCCGAGACCGCATGCGATCCATACCAGAGCCGAGTGCAGACGGCTATTCTTTGGTTTGTTAATGTCTTGCTCATTGTAAAAGCTATCGGGTAGTGTGATGCCATTGTCAATAGCTTTATTTATGATGCGATATTTGAGAGTGCGTCGTTTATAAATGTATATTATGAAAATAATTGTAACAATAAAGAAAAGTGCAATAGGCAATCCTATGGTGCATATTATGGCGAGTGCGTCTATCATATACTCATGTGATGCCTCCATGCGTTTTAATTTATAGTCGTGTGTTTCCTCCAAGCGTTCCAATTCGCCGTTTAACTCATTTGATTGACTTTGAGATTCGATTTCTGTGATTGATGTAACGATTGAATCACTTGGCTCGATATGTTCTGTTATCTTTTCTGTCAAATTGTCTATTATTTGCGACGAGATCGAGTTTTGGGATTGAACTGTTAGCGGAGACAATAAAAAGATAATTGATGCAATGATTGAAAATTTAAAAATCTGGTTCATAATGGTAAGTATTAAAGTTGTTTTATCTTTAGATGCAGCGACTCCGCAAAAGGTTGCACAAATGTATAAAAAAACAGCCGGAAATCTGTGTTCCGACTGTTTTTTTGTTATGACATAGTTTGATTTTATTCTGCCATGAGGATTTCAAGCATCTTTATAGCTGAAACCGGAATGCGTGTACCGGGACCGAAGATGGCGACCACGCCGGCTTTATAGAGGAAGTCATAGTCTTGGGCTGGAATAACTCCACCTGCAGTGACCATAATATCCTCTCTTCCGAGTTTTTTGAGTTCTTCGATAACTTGAGGAACAAGGGTCTTGTGACCGGCTGCAAGAGATGATACACCAAGAATGTGAACATCGTTTTCAACAGCTTGACGAGCAGCTTCTGCCGGAGTTTGGAACAACGGTCCCATGTCTACGTCAAATCCACAGTCGGCATAACCGGTTGCAACAACTTTGGCACCACGGTCGTGACCGTCTTGGCCCATCTTTGCAATCATAATACGTGGTTGGCGACCCTCTTTTTTTGCAAATTCTTCACACATTTGTTGAGCTTTGATGAAGTCGGGGTCTTGCTTGGTTTCGCTTGAATACACGCCTGATATAGTTCTAATTACTGCTTTATAACGTCCTACGACAGCTTCGCAGGC
>CAZBUT010000315.1:0-1684 GCA_964495165.1 uncultured Muribaculaceae bacterium
CTTCATAATCTCTCTTGTTTTGCACAAATATACAAAATAATTTACTGATTAACAAGAACTTAATTTATAGAATGCCCATGAAGAAAGAAAGATGTTTACCGTTAAAATTAATATTTAAACAGATAGCATTTCCCTCTATCTTTTAATTTCTTTAAGCGTAAAATAGGAATTGCTCACTTAAATCCAACACTTTCCCGAAAAATTGAAGCGAGAGAGTGAACTATTTGGGAGAAGCGTTGTTTTATTTTTGTAGAAACAATAAAACTCTCTCTGTTATGAAATACGAACAACCCAATCTGCCATATGCTACCGACGCTTTAGAACCGGTTATCAGTCAAGATACTATAAATTATCATTATGGGAAACATGAAAAAGCCTATATTGATAATCTTAACAAGCTCATCTCTGGCACTAAATATGAAAATATGGAACTCGAAGATGTGATCAGACTATCCGACGGAGCATTATTCAATAACGCTTCTCAAGCATGGAATCACATATTCTACTTCTTCTCTTTTTCACCCGACGGAGGTGGCAATCCAACAGGAGAATTGTCGGCAGCGATTAACTACCAATTTGGATCATTTGAAGCATTTAAATCGGCATTTGAAGAAGCCGGAGTTAAATTGTTTGGATCTGGTTGGGTGTGGCTATCGAAAGACGGCAACGGCAAACTGTTTATAACCCAGGGCAGCAATGCTGCCAACCCGCTTACACAAGGGCTCACCCCTCTGTTATGCTTTGATGTGTGGGAGCACGCCTACTACCTCGACTACCAGAACCGACGGGCCGAAGCCTTGCATAAGTTGTGGGACATCGTTGATTGGAGTGTAATTGAAAGCAGATACTGACCAATATTATATGTTGTAAAAGCACTATAATCGTAAATAAGCATAATGTGATGAATGAGGACTGAGGTCTGCGTGAGCAGCCCTCTTTCTTCTTTTTACCCTATATATTGCTTATTAACAACGCAATCAAATATATTAAATTGGCTTGACCTACTCTCAAAATCATCATACCCCCATATATAACAAGAAGCTGTGGCAAAATTCATTTTGGCGCAGCTTCCTTTGCGGTCAAAGCCCCCTGAGTTCTGAAGGTCTTTGAAAATAATGTAATACTAAATACTTTATGTCTGTCTCACATTTTTTTGTTATTAACGATAATCTTTCAACATAACTCTCAATCGCTGACGGGCAAAGAAAATGCGACTTTTAACCGTACCCAATGGCAAGTCAAGCTCCTCGGCAATCTCATTGTACTTATACCCTGCAACATGCATCGAAAACGGAATGCGGTATTCATCAGTAAATGAGTTTATCGCATCATTAATGTCTTTTACGGCAATAGTACCGTCGGGCGTGTCAAGCCCCGAATCCTGAGGAAGATTAAGGTGATAAAGATCCTCTGTCTGATCAATAATTGTAGCCGCCCGCGACTCTTTGCGGTAATTGTTGATAAAAATGTTACGCATGATGGTAAATACCCACCCTTTGAAATTGACATTATCGACATACTTGTCTTCATTGTCAAGAGCCCTCAACGTAGTGTCCTGCAACAAATCTTGCGCGTCATCGCGGTTTGAAGTGAGAATATAAGCAAAACTCAATAGGTTGCTCTGTAATCCCAACAGCTTAGTTCTGAAATTTTTTGAACTCATAATAAATTAAGTTTATACATA
>CAZBUT010000315.1:1694-2172 GCA_964495165.1 uncultured Muribaculaceae bacterium
TAAGTACATTTTGTTGCATCATAACAACGATGCAAATATACAAATTATTTTAATATCAAAACAAATTTGAGATAAATTTTATGTATTTTTTATCAAAAAATTTCATTATATTTTTATAACATTGACCGTCAACATATTACACACAACAACCACAAGTTACACAACTGTTACAACAGCCACACCATACACTGTAACACACCCGCGACATAAACATTTCCCATATATTTGACACATAGGGAAAAAGTTACTAACTTTGCATTCGCTATACTATCAATCAAAAAAGATGAATTCAAGCGACAAGCAAAATCTTCTTGACAAGCGGTATCTGCGTATGGCACGCATTTGGGCTGAAAACTCATATTGTCAACGTCGCCAGGTTGGAGCGATCATTGTCAAGAATCAAATGATTATATCTGACGGCTACAACGGCACGCCTGCCGGGTTTGAGAACGTATGCGAAGATGAGTCGGGGGTAACG
>CAZBUT010000316.1:0-2167 GCA_964495165.1 uncultured Muribaculaceae bacterium
TTCAGTGCTTCGGTGCGCAATATCTGTGACGGATCGTCGATCTGTCCGTATTTGATGTCACGTTTATAGGCAGAGGGGAACATCAAAACCGCCTCTTCTCCTAAGATGCGAGATAAATTGTGATATAAATATCCTGCATCGTCAAGATCTTCACCGACAACGAGTATCGGCTGTTTGCAACGTGGCATCATCGCAAATAACATTGCAACTGAAGATCCTGCCAATCCGTAAAAAGAAATCTTTTTGCTTTTGCGGTCAGATAATATAGATTTTATCGCATCTTGGCGTTGACGCGACAGAAATTGTGTTCCGAGTTTGAGTATATCCATTATTTCTTTGGCGAGGACAATATTTTACGATATGCATTGGGGTCATTTAGCATGACTGCCGCGCTGTCAAGCGCATTGTCATATTTGAGATTGTCGATTACCTGTCCCCTCTGATAATAATAACGCTTTATGATCTCCCCGGATAATATCTCATTGATTTGAGCACGGTTATTGTCAAGATCTTTCTCAAGATTATGTTTGAGTAAAGATGCCAACACGTCAAATTGCGCTTTTACGCTGTCGGTCATGTAGCCTTCGGTCTCGGCTGTTTTCTTTAACTCGGCAAGCATGGTTTCACACACTTTATCGTAATGGAATTTTGACGGGTCGATAAAACTTTTGAAATCATTGAAAATAGAATCGGTTATGACAAATTCTTCAGCAGGCGCGATAGCCGGAGTCGTTGCGGCAAATCGTGTTGCGTAGTCAAATGCCCAATAATCGCGTACAATGTTATATGTCAAGCGGTTGACCTCGGGCCATGTAATTTTTATATCAGGAGTTATGCCACCGCCGTCGCGCACTTCTCTTCCGTTGGTCGTTTTAAATACATTTGTAAGGCTGTCGGGAATGCGAGCCACTGAGCCGTCGGGATTTCTATGGAAGTAATCGACGGCTTGAATGAGACGTCCGCTCGGAATATAATATTTGGCGATTGTGACTTTCAACAATCCGTCATAGGGTAATTGTCGGGTGCTCTGTACCAGTCCTTTACCATAGGATCTTGAGCCTACAATCACTGCGCGGTCAAGATCTTGCAACGCGCCGGCCGTGATTTCAGAACTTGAAGCCGAACCGCCGTCGGTAAATACGACCAATGGAATTTCGGTATCAACCGGTGATGCTGTGGTTTTATATACTTTCTCGTTGAGATGCCCTTTTCCTTTGGTGCGAAGCACTTCGGTGTTTTTAGGAACAAATAATCCCACTATTTGAACTGCACTTTCAAGCAGTCCGCCTCCATTGCTACGCAAGTCCAATGCAATGGATTTTACTCGCGGGTCTTTTTTCAGCTCAATCAAGGCATTTCTCACTTCCTTGGCTGCGCTTTCGGTGAATGATGTCAAGCAGATGTATCCGATATTGTCTTTCACTACTCCGTAATAGGGTACGGCCGGGACTTGTATTTTTTTCCTGACAAGATTAATGGTTAAAATGGAGTCTTTGGTAAACGGACGCTGAACAACAATTGTCAACGGTGTGCCTGCTTGCCCTTTCAGTCTATCGCTTACTTGGGAACTGCTCCAGCCAATTGTACTGTCGTTGTCAATTTTTAAAATGCGGTCTCCGGCTTTTATGCCGCAAAGGTGGGCGGGAGAGTTTTCAAACGGTTCTGAAAAATATACTTTGCCGTCTCGCTCCATGATATAAGAGCCGATGCCACCATATTCCCCGGTGGTCAATGATTTAAAAGAGTCTTGCTCTTTTGCCGGAATATATTCGGTGTAAGGATCGATGTCGTTGAGCATCGCATTTATAGCGGTGTTGATAGATTTCTCAGCATCAATAGAATCGACATAAAACACCTGCAATTCTTTATATAGAGAGTTGAATATATCAAGATTGCGTGTGATTTCAGCTTTTTGGTTTTTGCTTGCGGCAAAAATAGCCGAGCTTGCAATTATTATCAAAGCAAAAAAATAAAATCGTTTTGTGTTGTTTCCTGTTTTCATATTAAGTAAAATCATTTTGCGGAGCTAAGGTACGCATTTATTACAATAGTATCCCGATATTTTTTGCCAAAAAAGTATTAAAATTCAAGATTTCGTTAAGTTTTTTGGTTTTTTTGTTGCACAATTGAAAAATTGCTACTAATTTTGCATCGCAATTCCCGAAAG
>CAZBUT010000317.1:0-2147 GCA_964495165.1 uncultured Muribaculaceae bacterium
TAACAGACAACATTCTTTCCCTATTTCGCACTCACTTTCGTTTATTTGTTGTATCTTTGCCACAAAATTAAATTTGCAATAATTTCAGAAAACATAATACATAATTTTATGAAAAAGTTAGACCAACTATTAGCAGAAAAACTATTAAGAATCAGTGCTATTAAACTGCAACCTGAAAATCCTTTCACATGGGCTTCAGGCTGGAACTCACCTATATATACCGACAACCGTAAAACGTTGTCATATCCCGACATTCGCACTTTCATCAAAGTAGAGTTATGTCGCTTGATCATGGAAAATTTCACTGACGCCGATGCTATCGCAGGTGTTGCAACAGGAGCTATCGCTCAGGGCGCATTGGTTGCCGACACACTCGGATTGCCCTATGTATATGTGCGTTCTACCCCTAAAAACCACGGTCTTGAAAACCTCATCGAAGGCAATTTGCTCCCGGGACAAAAGGTTGTTGTGATTGAAGATCTCATCTCTACCGGAGGAAGCAGCCTCAAAGCCGTTGAAGCGATACGCAATGCCGGCTGCGAAGTAGTTGGAATGGCGGCGATTTTCACTTACGGATTCCCTATCGCAGAAGAAGCATTCAAAAATGCAAATGTAACGTTGCACACTCTCAGCAATTACAACTCCATGCTTGAAGCGGCACTTGCATCTGGCTACATCAAAGCCGATGATGTAGAAACACTGAAAGAATGGCGTAAAGACCCTGCAAATTGGTATCCTAACAAATAAATTTCATAATGGCAAAATATTCAAGCAAGCCGGCAAGTGTGTCGGCTCCGGTTGGTGATGTATATAAAAGCCTCACAAACATTGAAGCGTTTCAACAACGTTTAGATTCAATTCCGGAAGAACAACGTAAACAGATAGGTGACATAAAATTCACCAACGATTCTATCACATTAAACACTCCACAAGTCGGGGAACTGCAATTTGTGGTTGTCGAGCGCAAAGAAAATGAGCGATTGGTATTTTCAGCCGCTAAATCGCCAATACCTTTGACTCTCGCTGTGAATTTAAACGCAAAGAATGAAACAGAAACAGAAATCACAAGCGTGATCGATGTGGAGATTCCTGCAATGTTGCGTCCTTTGATCGGAGGCAAGTTGCAAGAAGCAGCCGATAAATTCAGTGAATTAATTCTCACTATCTGCAATAAATAGGCACTACTATGGCATCAAAACTTTGGGAGAAAAATGTAACAGTTGACCACGACGTTGAGACCTACACCGTAGGGCGCGATCGCGAAATGGATCTGTATCTCGCGCCGTTTGATATACTCGGGTCTATGGCCCACATTACTATGTTACAATCAATCGGTCTGCTTTCAGCAGAAGAACTTGACGTTTTATTGTCGGAACTTCGAGAGATATATAAAATTGCAGACCGAGGTGAATTTGTAATAGAAGAAGGCATTGAAGATGTACATTCCCAAGTAGAACTGATGCTTACCCGCCGTCTTGGCGACATAGGGAAAAAAATACATTCGGGACGTTCACGCAACGACCAGGTTTTAGTCGACTTAAAATTGTTTATACGCTCGCGCATCAAGGATCTCACCGTGGCAATGACCGGGTTATTTGACACACTCATTGAGCAGAGCAATAAATATAAAGAGGTACTATTACCCGGATACACACATCTGCAAGTAGCCATGCCGTCATCATTCGGCCTATGGTTTGGTGCATACGCCGAATCGCTGACTGACGACCTCACCATTTTGCGAGCGGCGTATGATGTTGCCAACCGCAATCCGCTCGGTTCGGCAGCTGGATATGGTTCATCGTTCCCTCTCAACCGGGAAATGACAACATCATTACTCGGTTTTGATTCAATGAACTACAATGTCGTATATGCCCAAATGGGACGAGGAAAAACCGAGCGCATCGTATCTCAAGCAATTGCTTCTGTTGCGGCAACCGTATCTAAACTTGCTTTTGATGCTTGTATGTTCAACTCTCAGAACTTCGGATTCATCAAACTCCCTGATGAATATACAACAGGTTCGTCAATCATGCCACATAAGAAAAATCCAGATGTGTTTGAGCTGACCCGCTCAAAATGCAATAAACTGCAAGCACTTCCTTATGAGATTACTCTCATTACAAACAATTTGCCCTCGGGATATTTCC
>CAZBUT010000318.1:0-2145 GCA_964495165.1 uncultured Muribaculaceae bacterium
TAAGCAATTTGAAGGCATGAAGTTCATCCAATCAGTTGACGTTCTTGACTGTCTTGGTTGCGGTAACTGTGTTGACGTTTGTCCTGGCATGAAGGGTGTTAAAGCTCTTGAAATGAAGCCTCTTGAATCTCAACTTGAGGTTCAAAAAGAATGGGATTACTGTGTTGAAAAAGTTGCTTCTAAACAAAAACTTGTTGACACTAAACTCAACGTTAAGAATAGCCAATTTGCTACTCCATACTTTGAATTCTCAGGCGCTTGCTCTGGTTGTGGTGAAACTCCTTATGTGAAACTTATCACTCAACTTTATGGCGACCGCGAAATGGTGGCAAATGCAACAGGATGTAGCTCTATCTACTCTGGTTCAGTTCCTTCAACTCCTTATACTACTAACGAAAAAGGTCAAGGTCCTGCATGGGGCAACTCATTGTTTGAAGACTTCTGCGAATTTGGTCTTGGTATGGTAATCGCAAATGAAAAGATGCGTGCACGCCTTGAAGGACTTGTTGCTGAGGCAGTAAATTGCCCATCTTGCAGCGATGAACTCAAAGCTCTATTTGCTGAATGGCTTGAAGTGAAAGAAGATGGCGACAAGAGTCGTGAAGTAACTGACAAGATTCTTCCATTGGTAGCTGCTTGCGGTTGCGATACTTGCAAGAAAATCAACGAACTCAGCCACTACCTTGTGAAACGTTCACAATGGATTATCGGTGGTGACGGAGCTTCTTACGACATCGGTTTCGGAGGTCTTGACCACGTACTTGCATCAGGCAAAAACGTTAACATTCTTGTCCTCGACACAGAAGTTTACTCAAATACCGGAGGTCAGGCTTCAAAAGCTACTCCTATCGGAGCGATCGCTAAATTTGCCGCAGCAGGTAAACGCGTGCGCAAGAAAGACCTCGGTTTGATTGCGTCAACCTATGGATATGTGTATGCCGCACAAATCGCCATGGGTGCCGACCAAGCACAAACACTCAAAGCCATACGCGAAGCTGAAGCCTACGACGGACCGTCAATCATCATCGCTTATGCTCCATGTATCAACCACGGATTGAAAGCCGGCATGGGTAAATCACAACAAGAAGAAGCACTCGCTGTTGAATGCGGATACTGGCACTTGTGGCGCTACAACCCGGCACTTGAAGCAGAAGGCAAAAACCCATTCACCCTCGACAGCAAAGAACCCAACTGGGATAACTTTGAAAACTTCCTCAAAGGTGAAGTGCGTTACGCTTCAGTAATGAAGCAATATCCGGCTGAAGCGGCAGAACTCTTTGCTGCAGCCAAAGAAAATGCACAATGGCGCTACAACAACTACCGCCGTCTTGCTCGTCAGCAATGGGGAGTTGATCCCGACTCTGAAAAGTAATTTCGCTTGACAGACATAACCACAAAAGGGCAGCCCACGCTGCCCTTTTGTGTATGTGGGGGAGAAGATAGTTAATGCCGGAATGGACTAATTGTTGTCGTTTGGAAAATAGAATTAAATTCTGTATTTTTGTATCTTTATTGATTGTGATTTTAGGAGCTGTTTAAAAATTTTATTCAAAAACAGTTATTGATTTCTCGAAATAAGATTTAAGCAACTTCTTAAAAATTATAGGTATAACAATACAAAAATCTGTTTTATGAAAATACGAAATTTTATTTTATCAGTAATGCTGATTTTGATGGGTTCTATATCGGCTGATGCCGCTTTGTATGCGGTTGGCGGTGGTAATTTAGGTAATTGGATTCCGGAAAATGCTGTTGAGTTTACATTGATTGATAATGTTTATACATTGCAGATAGATGAAACGACTACAGAATTTAAAATATCAACTGCAAAAGGCAATTGGGTCGCATTTAATTCCGGCGTGTATGGGCTTGTTGAGGGTGAGACTTGGCAGGCTCAATATGTGAAAAACGGACAAACCGCAACATTGTATGCCGGAGGAAAAGATAACATCGCTTTGCCCTGGGCGGGTGATTGGACAATTACAGTGTCGGGAGATCTAAAAACATTGACCGCAACAACCGAAACCCCTGAGCCTGCTCCTGCATTATATATTTTAGGCTCATTCCAGGGCTGGGATCCTGCCAATTCCTATGTGATGACATATTCTGAAGGTGTATATAGCATAAGTGGTTTGACATTTTCAG
>CAZBUT010000319.1:0-2121 GCA_964495165.1 uncultured Muribaculaceae bacterium
ACCGTTTGTCGGTCGTTTAGTATCGAAAGATGTGAGGGCTTACTCATATTTGCCCGAAAGCATTGCCGCAGTTCCGCAAGGAGATGATATGTTGCAATTGATGAGAGATGTCGGATTTGAAAAATGCCGATTCACATCATTGACGTTTGGCACATGCACAATATATACGGCGTTTCGACCTCAAACCCATTAGTCTATGAATAAAATATATAGGTACATATTAATTGCTATTTTATGTGTGATGTCAATGGCAGTCTCACCCGATGTCGTTGCGCAGAATATTGATTCGCTTGCTGTAGAAGTTGTTGCTGTTGACAGCCTAATGAGCGAAAGAGAAACGTTTATAGCCGATTCGATAGCCAAGGAGCGTAAACGCTTGATAGATGCATGGCGGGCTAAACAGCGTGCCGACTCTATTGCGCGAGAAGATTCAATCGCCCGTGCCGCTTATGTCAAACCTCAGCCAATTTATTTCCAGCCCTCTTTTTTCGGTCCTGTAGTATATCAGAGCTATGAGATGCTTGACAGTGTCGATTTTATGGATATGAAGAGCAGCGGGGTGGAGCAGAGTCCGTTGACGTGGATCAATCGAGAGGTGTATATGGGATATCGCATGAGGCAGATAAAACAAAATTACATGATACATAATCCCTCGATGGTCAAATATAATATGTCGATGTTGCCTGAGCCTCCAAAAGAGTTTCATGCTGTGGTCGACCCGACCAAATCAACGTTGAAGGTTGATGGTGTGGTGATAAACGACGCAGTTGACAAGACTGTACCCACCGAGGAGGTTAAAAGGGTGAATTGGTTGCAGTCATTTGACGCATCGTTGCAGTTTTCACAAGCCTATATTTCTCCAAACTGGTATCAGGGCGGTAATAACAATCTGAATATGATTGCCAATGCGATATATAATGTGAAACTCAATCAGGCATTCTATCCAAAATATATGTTTGAAACCACTGTACAGTATAAACTTGGTTTAAACAGCGCGCCCGATGATTCATTGCGCAACTATAGCATAAGTGAAGACATCTTCAGAGTGAACAGCAAATTTGGTTTGAAAGCAAAAAAACGCTGGTACTACTCTGTATCGCTCGATTTCAAGACTCAGTTGTTTAAAAGCTATAAGAAAAACACCAATGACCTTACGGCCGCATTCATGTCTCCGGCAGAGTTGAACTTAGGTCTTGGTATGACGTATGAATATACCAATCCTAAAAAGACAATTACATTTGATGCCTCTTTGGCTCCATTGTCTTACAACTTGAAGGCATGTACCAATAAACGATTGGACGAAACCGGATTTGGCATAAAAGAAGGTCATACGACCAAGAGTCAGATAGGTTCTAATGCCGAGTGCAAGTTTATATGGAAACTTGCCTATAACATAACCTATACCTCGCGGTTGTTTGCTTTCACCAATTATCAATATCTGCAAGGCGATTGGGAAAACACTATAAGTTTTGACGTGAACCGTTTCTTGTCGACCAAAGTATATGTACATTTGCGGTATGATTCCAGCACGACCCATGAGGCTGACGCAAGTTGGAAAGATTGGCAGTTGAAAGAGATCTTGAGTTTCGGATTCAGTTACAAATTCAGTACGATTTAAAATCGATTTGAATGATTGGGCGGTGGTTGATAGTATTATTATGTGCCCTGGCTTTGCCGGGTGTGGTTAATGCTACCCAAATCCCTGACCGATCGGAAGTGCTTGCCGGATATGACCGGGACTCAGTCGAACAACGTTTACTGTCCTTGCCGTTACATGATATTGAGGGAATATGGCAGTTTACTGAGAATGGCTCGTTGATCGTTATTGAACGTTTTAAACCCACGGAGTCGCCCGATGACGGAGTTGTGCGTTATCGCATGGTGGTGTTGCAGTCACCTCGTTTGTCGGTGCGTCAGGGTACGGTAATGGGGTACTTGTGGCCTACAGCCAAACGCAATTGTTTTGATGCCCGCATATATACCGACTTTGACGGCGGGTCGGTATTGACAAAGGCAAAGCGGTTTACCTTGTCGCTTGATGATGAATCGAGACTCGCGTTTACGCGTCACAAATCGGGTGTGCGCATTAATTTGTGGCGTTTTGTTCCGTATATGTTCAGG
>CAZBUT010000320.1:0-2098 GCA_964495165.1 uncultured Muribaculaceae bacterium
TATCGTACACATGTTAAGAAGGGGTCGATGTTTAATACTCCTCCTGTGTTGCCTATATATGCGGCATTGCAAACTCTCAAATACTATAAGAGCCTTGGAGGTGTTGCTGCGATTGAGAAAGTTGATTTGGCAAAGGCTGCGAAGCTTTATGATGCAATCGACTCAAGCAAGTTGTTTGTTGGAACTGCAGCAACTGAAGACCGTTCGATAATGAACGTTTGTTTTGTAATGAAACCGGAATATGCCGAGCTTGAAAAAGAGTTTGTAGATTTTGCCACATCTAAGGGTATGGTGGGAATCAAAGGACACCGCTCGGTTGGTGGTTTCCGTGCATCTCTTTACAATGCGTTGCCAATGGAAAGCGTTGATGCGCTTATTGCTACAATGAAAGAATTTGAGGCTAAACATTAATAGATTGCTGTATGAAAGTATTAGTCGCTACTGAGAAACCGTTTGCAGCAGTTGCTGTTGACGGTATTCGTAAAGTTGTAGAAGAAGCTGGATATGAACTTGCTCTTCTTGAAAAATATGCATCAAAACAGGATCTGTTAAATGCTGTGGCTGATGTTGATGGTGTAATTATCCGTAGTGATATTGTTGATAAAGAAGTTCTTGATGCCGCAAAAAAACTGAAAATTGTGGTTCGCGCAGGTGCCGGATATGACAATATTGACTTGGAAGCATCAAAAGCAAAGGGAGTTGTCGCTCAAAATACACCCGGTCAAAATTCAAATGCCGTAGCTGAATTGGTATTTGGTATGACGGTTATGGCTGTACGCAATATGTATAACGGCACTTCCGGTACAGAATTGAAAGGAAAAACTCTTGGCATACATGCATTCGGACAGGTAGGTCGCAATGTGGCACGTATTGCCAAAGGTTTTGAAATGCAGGTCTCTGCACTTGATCCATATTGCCCCGATGATGTTATTGAAGCGGCTGATGTCACTCCAATTCGCTCTGTAGAAGAACTTTACAGCAAAAATCAATTTGTGTCGCTTCATATTCCTGCCACTGCAGAAACCAAGAAATCAGTTGGTTACGACCTTGTGAAACTTATGCCTAAAAACGGGGTACTTATCAATACCGCCCGTAAGGAGGTTATTGATGAAGAAGGTCTTGCAAAAGCATTGGAAGAACGTCCCGACATCAAATATGTTGCTGATATTAAGCCGGATTCTGCCGATGATCTGAAAGCGAAATTTGGTGATCGCGTATTTTTCACCCCTAAAAAAATGGGAGCACAGACAGCAGAGGCTAATATAAATGCCGGTATTGCAGCTGCGCATCAAATTGTAGCTTTCCTGCGTGACGGAGTAAATAAATATCAAGTAAACAAATAATTCCGTATATTTAAAATACAACGAGAGTGAATCCAAGCGGATTCACTCTCGTTGTATTTGTACCATAGAATTTAGCAATTAAAGAATCTTGTGAATGCTTTTATTGCATAGACGTGATCGTCGACCGATGCTGTTTCTCTTGCTGAATGCATTGCCCAAAGCGCGTTGCCCATATCAACACCTCTTAAATCGATTTGAGAGGTAAGTATGTTGCCAAGTGTAGACCCGCCTGCCACATCACTATGATTTACAAAATACTGGCATGGAACTTCGGCTTCTTCACATATCATCTTGAATACGGCGGCAGAATCGGCATCTGTCATATACTTACAGTTGGCATTTATCTTTATAACAGGACCGTTACCTAATGTAGGGTGGTTGGTGGGGTCATGTTTTTCCGGATAATTTGGGTGGATAGCATGAGCGTTATCTGCACTTATCATAAATGATGATGCTATTGCTCGGAAGTAATCCTCTTCGTTCCCACCAAGACATTTTGTTATGCGTTTGAGTATTTGAGCTAAAACAGGAGATGCAGCTCCTTGTTTTGTGCCACTGCCGGTTTCTTCGTTGTCAAAGATTGCTATTATGCGAGTCATTGTATTGTCATCAGATTTAAGCAATGCTGTGAGTGCGGCATGTACCATGCTAAGGTCATCAAGTCGTCCGGAGGTGACAAACTCTTGATTCAGCCCGACCAAACATGAAGGGGTTGTGTCATATAGCATTAGGTCACAATCGAGTATTTCATCAAT
>CAZBUT010000321.1:0-2092 GCA_964495165.1 uncultured Muribaculaceae bacterium
AAGAATTTTACTTTTATCATCACTATGTATTGCTTTGGGAGTAAACGGCTCCATGGCACAAGAAAAAAAATCGAGACTCACCCTCGGTGGATATGGCGAAGCGGTCATGACTCGCAATTTCTACAGCGACAAATATCTGAGATATACCGATGCCGAAACATATAAAAATGATGACAGCCACGGGCGTTTTGACTTGCCCCACGTGGTATTTTACATCGGCTACGATTTCGGTAAAGGCTGGACTATGGGCAGCGAAATAGAGTTTGAACATGGCGGTACCGAAAGCGCAGTAGAAATAGAAGAGGAAGAAGCCGGAGAATATGAATCGGAAGTTGAACGCGGTGGCGAAATCGCATTAGAGCAATTCTGGATTCAAAAATCTTTTTCAAGAGCGGCAAATCTCAGAATGGGTCATATAATCGTCCCCGTTGGCGCAACCAACCAATATCACATGCCTACAGAATTTTTCACCAATTATCGTCCTGAGGGCGAAAACACAATCATGCCTTGTACCTGGCACGAAACCGGAGTAAGCCTTTGGGGGCGTATCGGTGATTGGCGATATGAAGCCATGTTTCTGCCGGGATTGGATTCCGACCGTTTTGGGCGACAAGGTTGGGTGCACGACGGCGCAGGCAGTCCCTACGAATTTAAGATTGCCAATTCCTATGCCGGAGCATTCCGCATTGACAATTATTCAATCAAAGGATTGCGCCTGTCAGTGAGCGGATATGCCGGCAACACATTCAAAAACACACTCAGTTCGACCGACAATTCTAAATATGATGATGTAAAAGGCACTGTTTTGATCGGAGCATTTGACTTTGAATACAACGACCATAATTTCATTGCGCGCGGCAATTTCGACTACGGACACCTCAGCGACTCTGAGATGATTACAAAATACAACATGTCGATGCGCAAAGATTCTCCCTCGCCCAAACAAGCTGTCGCCTCCGATGCTATTGCTGTAGGTGTTGAAGCCGGATACGACATCTTTTCTCAAATTACCGCAATGAAGGGGAAAGGGCAGAAATTGTTTGTTTTCGGACGTTACGACTATTACGATTCCATGTACAAGACCGAAGGCTCGATACAAGACTATAAATGGTGTGGACGGCAACGTATAGCAGCCGGAGTAAACTACTACCCTATAAAAGAAATCGTTATCAAGGGAGAGTACAGCATTGGTCTGCTCGACAGCCAATACAACAACGAGCCATCGGTATCTATAGGCGTAGCCTATTGCGGATTTTTCACTAAATAGATAATCTTTTAATAACTTAAACATTGTAATAATATGAAAAAATTCTTGAAATTCCCTCTATTCTTGCTCTGCGGAGCTTTTGCGTTAACAAGTCTCTACTCTTGCAGCGATGACGACAATGGCGATGACAATCCCGATGAATTGACCAAAAAGGAGCAGATGTTTAAAGCTGCAATGACGCCTTACATCAATCACACCGTTATCCCCACCTACAAAGGGATGGCCGACAATTCAATTCTCATGTCTGATGCCTGCGACACTATTTTGGAGGCTTTTGACAATGGGAATCTGACAAGCGACATGGTAAAAACCGCCGGTGAGCATTGGAACGCCTGCCGTGCCTATTGGGAAGAGAGTGAAGCATTCCTCTATGGAGCTGCCGCCGACTATAATATAGACCCGCACATCGATTCATGGCCATTGGACAAAAACGCTATGGACGATCTATTGGTTGATTTGCGTAACGGCAAAACATGGAACATAGACAACAATGCCGGTTATGGTTTGCTGGGATTCCACGCCGTTGAATACATGTTGTTTGAACTTAGTGCAGACGGCAACACCTCTTTGACTCACAACCTTAATTACACGCGTGAGGAATTGATTTACCTCACAACTGTTGCCGAAGACCTGCGCAATCAATGCGTACGTCTTGAAGCGTCATGGGCTGGTATGGACAACGTTACAACTGCCAAACAAGAGATTCTTGCCGAAGCCGAGCTTGAACCTTCTTTCAACTATGGCTGGAGTATGATCAATGCAGGTCAAGGAGGCAGTCTTTATAAGACCTATCAGGCTGCAGCCGAAGACTTGATTCAAGGTTGT
>CAZBUT010000322.1:0-2084 GCA_964495165.1 uncultured Muribaculaceae bacterium
AAGCGGAAATCAATCAAGGCTTTTTCTATTCAATGGTGAAAGACGGGCATCTGACTTCTATGGGGTTGGTATTGCTGATATGTATGTTCCTGCCACGCAATTACATCATGATGTTTATCGACAAGTTAGGCAAAGACTTCTATGGTAAATTCTGGTCTGAAAATCCAAATCAAGACACTGAAGACAAGCAAAAACATCGGCGCATAATGCGTGAAATATTTGGTTATTTCAATCTGCCGTTAATCAAAGATAGATACCGTTCTGAGCGCGAAGATACGGCCTTGGCTCTCGACATGCTCAATGAATTAAAAAAATGTCCCAAGGATCTCTACGATCATCTGTCGCCCGAAGACCAGGCATCATTTAAAATTGACATAACCACCGGCTTGAGCAACGACTCTGCCGATATTGTTCTCAAACGTCACACCAATCGTTTCCCTTATTTCGCACTGCGCTATATCGATGAACGAGAGATATTCTCATTCCTGAGATTCCATGTCAACTACGGTAAATATCGGTTTATGCTCTATGACAATAAAGAATGTGTCGACGGTAGCGTGCAGCCTCGTGTGCTACAATATGATTTGAACGGATTCGGGCGATTGAGCGAAGTAGAGAATTTCCGATTGGAAAAGCAGGATAAGTGGTTAGGAGAAAATGTTAAGATGTTGACAGTGTCGAGTAATAACGACTCTGCCGACGATACTATAAACGACGAGTTACCACCTGATTCGCCCGACATATTACCTTATGTAACCAATTGCGGCACTCATTACCAATTTTTCCGTGACAAGATCGGGTTGCGCTTTGTAGGTGTGGAAATCGGGAAAAACAATAGCGTAATTGCGACTGAAAAGCCCGAGCCTTTAATGCCTAAGGTAGATGAGTACAAAAATAAAGCCGAAGCCAAAGCAGAGGCTCATCTCAATAAAACTGCCGGAGCCCCAATTAATGTTGGTGTTACACCCGATTGCCGTATCAGTACTTATGAATTGCCTGCAATGGCATTTCATGCATGGCTCACTCGCGCAGAAAAAAACGAACTCATCAATGGCAACAGCAAAATTCTGGTGTCACCGACCGAGAAAATCATTTGGGATTGTATCAACAACTATAAAAAGCTATTCACCAAGCTCAGTAAGGGAAAACTGCCTCATTACACAGAAGATTCCAAAATTCCGGAATCTGTTGAAGGCGTAAAATGGAAAGACATTCCGCAGAAGATACGCGATTTTATGTGTTCCGACAATGTCGAAGACGGCGATGAAACTTTTGACAATGATTTATTTTTGGAATATGCTCGCAATTTGCTTACAGGAAATTCCGACAACAAAAAAAGCGTCATCGGATTGCGTGACCGCACACAACATATCTTGGAGAAATTCCTTGAGGACTTTAAAGCCGTTACAGGATACCAATTTTCTACGACCAAATGCAAAATTATCAACAAAGATAAATCGGTCAAGAAAAATCAAGTCGGACGACGCTCGTTCACAGAAATAAAACCCGGACGACTGTCAACTTTCCTTGCCCGCGATATTGTTGCGTTGCAGTCGGCATCGCCCGCCGATAAACCCACCGGACTCAACTATAATATCATGCAGAAAGCGATTGCCCAATATGGAGGCGAAAATGGTATGACATTAGATGAGTTGAAACAGATGTTTGATAAGCTCAATTTATTATCTTCACATCCATTCTTGAAAGATGTATTGAATGCCAAGCCGTCAAACGCCCTTGTTTTCTATTATCGTTATCTTATCAGTAAAATAAGGTATATCGATAAATTGATTCAGTATGCCAATGCCCGAAATTGTGATGAATTGAAAAAAGTGCCATTCCTTCATGCCAATCAGCGCCGTTTTCATTCAAGAAATAGAGCTTATTATGAAAAACTTGCCAATGAATACATCGGTCGTCCTATCGAGTTGCCGACAGGTCTTTTCACTGATGCAATCATAGCCGAATTGGCTAAGATTGATAAATTAAAAAATGTGGTAGAGAATACCCGTATAAATGCCGCATGGCTCATCAAGCAGTATCATCAGTCGGTACTTGGCGATACTGTGCAACCCATGTATGGA
>CAZBUT010000323.1:0-2082 GCA_964495165.1 uncultured Muribaculaceae bacterium
GTCATCACCGAAATTGTCTCAACGCCAAATACCTTGCCGAGATGAAACCGAAAATGATGATGCAAATGTTTTTGTCGGTCATGGCGGCTTTGATGACATTGTCGTGTGGCGACGATGGTCCGTATAACGACAAGGCGGCACTATATGACTTGGTGACATTTGAGGAAAATAGTGCCGACGGTGCTGTGTTCACGTTTCAACGTCGCGACGACTCGCCTCTGATAACGCTTGTTGCCAAGGGAACGAAGGTCTCTGAAATAGAGAATGATACTCGGGTGCTTATAGGCTATTACCCGGCTTCGGGTCAATCATATACCTCGGGAGAGATAACATTGCTTTCGGTGAACAAAGTGAATCAAGATACAGTTCACGTAGTGTTGTCGGACAAACTCACCGGGTGGAACGCAACGCCGGTATATCTTAACAGCGTGTGGCGCTCGGGGGAATATCTCAACATGTATATGCGCGTTGCATATTCCGAAGAAGGGCGGATATTTCGCGTGGCTGTGGATTCGGCAACAATTGATGATCGGATGCCACAGTTGTATCTGATGCATGACTTGCTTGATGCTCCCGACAATTTTACCCGCAGGGCATATTTGTCGGTGGATATGTCGGGCGTGTGGAGCCGTCCGCATTGTCAGGGCGTGACCCTGCATATAAATGATTCAAATCTTAAAACAGAAACTTATACATTTAATAAATAACTATTAAACATCAATTAAACAATGGAAAATAACAATAAGAAAAACGAGATAAAAATCGAGTTGACACCTGAAGTGGCTAACGGACACTACTCAAATCTTGCAGTGATTTCACATTCAGCCAACGAGTTTTTTGTGGATTTCATCGCTGTAGCACCCAATATGCCGCAAGCAAAAGTACAAAGCCGCATAATCATGAATCCGGAGAATGCCAAAAATCTGTTATTTGCACTCCGCGACAATCTGTCGAAATATGAGGCTATTTTTGGAGAAATACAACGCAAACAGCCTATCAACGGCGGTAATAACGGTAATGGCGGAGGCGAAATCCCCAATCCGTTTATCATGGGCGGCAATGCGTAATCGCAACATGGTTTTACCATAATCTTTAAAGCTATGATAAAAAATAATTTGATGATATATAATTCTCTCACTCGCCGTAAAGAGCTGTTCAAGCCTATACATGAAGGACGGGTGGGAATGTATGTGTGCGGACCGACCGTTTATGGCGACGGTCACCTCGGTCATGCGCGTCCGGCTATCACATTTGACATTTTGTACCGTTATCTGACACATCTCGGCTATAAAGTGAGATATGTGCGCAATATCACTGATGTGGGACATCTTGAACATGATGCAGATGAGGGTGAAGACAAAATCGCCAAAAAAGCCCGTATCGAGCAGCTTGAGCCGATGGAGGTGGTGCAATACTACCTAAACCGTTATCATAAGGCAATGGAGGAACTGAATGTGCTTCCTCCCTCGATTGAGCCTCATGCTTCGGGACATATCATCGAACAAATCGAATATATCAAGAAGATTCTTGATAGCGGGTATGCCTATATAAGCGAAGGTTCGGTGTATTTTGATGTGCCCAAATTCAATAAGGATTATAACTACGGCAAGCTGTCGGGACGCAATATAGATGAACTACTTGCAACAACACGCGCGCTTGACGGTCAAAGCGAGAAACACAATCCCGCCGACTTTGCGTTGTGGAAGAAAGCGGCACCCGAACATATCATGCACTGGCCGTCGCCATGGAGTGAAGGTTTTCCCGGCTGGCATCTTGAATGTTCGACCATGGGAGAGAAATATCTCGGAGAGAAGTTTGACATACATGGAGGTGGCATGGACTTGATGTTTCCCCACCATGAGTGCGAAATTGCGCAGTCGGTTGCACACAACGGCTCTGAAACAGTGCATTATTGGATGCACAACAATATGATAACCATCAACGGGCAGAAAATGGGCAAGTCTCTTGGTAACTTCATCACGCTTGATGAGTTCTTTACAGGCTCACATAAGTTGCTTACGCAAGCCTATACTCCGATGACTATACGTTTCTTTATACTTCAGGCTCAATATCGCAGTACGG
>CAZBUT010000324.1:0-2066 GCA_964495165.1 uncultured Muribaculaceae bacterium
GATCAAAGCCGATGCTGAAGCAGTAGCCGCAGCATTGGAAGGAGTAGCTCTTACAATCGCAACAAAAGTAAGCGCAACAGGAACAATCTTCGGTTCAGTTGGCAATGCAGAAGTAGCTAAAGCGCTTGAAGCTCTCGGACACAACATCGACCGCAAAATAATCTTTGTAAAAGCAATCAAAGAAGTGGGTAAATATACAGCCACTGTTAAATTGCACAAAGAAGTAAGCGTAGACGTTCCGGTTGAAGTAGTAGCCGAAACAGCAGAAGCAGCAGAATAATCATTAAACATAATAACACAAAGCCACGCCGAAAACGACGTGGCTTTTTTTTGCGGGAAACGCAAAAAAAACATAAAGAGGGGAAGGGTTTGTGAAATGTTTACTAACTTAGCGGAAATAATACCGCAAAACATCTTAAAGTATCACTTCTGTCAATGGATACGCTACAGGCTTTTATAAACCACCCGTTTTTTTACTGGTCATTGGTGATTATATATATTTTCTCCATTATCAGTACGATTGCTGTGATTCTTTCGGAGAATCGCAATCCGGTGAAGTCGCTTGCCTGGGTAACAGTGTTGATACTCATACCGTTGGTTGGGTTAGTTCTATATTTTTTCTTTGGGAGAAATATCAAAAACACCCACATGATTTCGCGTCGCAATAAGCGCAAATTGCAAAAGAACGAGGCTTTCCGTAAGATTGACTACAACCGCTTGGAGCAGGAGCTTACGAGCGAAAGCATTCAACAAATACGTTTGGCTCATTCTCTCACAGGCGCTTCATACTATCCCGGCAATGATGCCACGGTATTTACCAACGGGAAAGAAAAGTTTGAGGTTCTGATAAAGGATTTGCTTTCGGCCGAGAATTATATCCACCTTCAATATTATATCATCGAAGATGACGAAATCGGGCGCAAGATACGTGAAATACTCATCGCCAAAGCTCAATCCGGAGTAAAGGTAAAGGTAATTTATGATCATATAGGCTGCATTCATGTGCGCAACAGGTTTTTCAATGAAATGAAAGCTGTGGGCATCGAGGTTTACCCGTTTTTTAAAGTGACATTCACGCCATTTGCATCGCGCATAAACTGGCGCAATCATCGCAAAGTGTGTATAATAGACGGAAAAATCGGCTATATAGGAGGTATGAATATTGCCGATAGGTATATCCAAGGGGTTAAATATGGAGTATGGCGGGACACACATATTCGCATCACCGGTTCGGCGATCAGCGCGTTGCAATATTCGTTTGCCGTTGATTGGTCTTTCATGGGGCTTCCATTGCTTAAGGAAGACGTCTACAGCACTTCATCAAAAGGGCATCCCGGCATAGGTATGCAAATGGTGACATGTGGCCCGACAAGCCAATGGCCCAACATCGCGTTTATTTTTCATAAAGCGCTGGCCAATGCGAAAAAACGCATATACATACAAACTCCCTATTTTCTGCCGACCGAGAACCTGCTCAAAACCTTGCAAAGCGCAGCATTATCGAAAGTCGATGTGCGTATCATGATACCACGACGCTCCGACTCAAACATTATGAGATTTGCCTCATTTTCTTACATTGACGAATGTCTCAAAGCGGGAATCAAAATTTATTTATATGAGGCCGGTATGCTTCACAGCAAGACAATGGTTGTCGATGACGAATTCAGCAGCGTAGGGTCAACCAATTTTGACTTCCGCAGTTTTGAGCACAATTTTGAAGGAAATATGTTTATGTATTCTCACAATATGAATGAACAAATGCGCAATATTTTCCATGAAGACATGACCTATTGCAGTCGCATAAACAAAACTACATGGCGAAAAAGACCATTTATCGAGAAAACGGCCGAATCCATCATACGGCTTTTAAGTCCTATATTATAAATCCAATCGGCACTTAAACTAACTGGAACTTTTATAAATCTCCTCATATTAAATTTAATCGGAGCAAAGAAATTCATAGAAGCGCCCGAACAAATAAGAGCCCGCCAATGCAGTGAAATAAAAAAATTAAAGAATCCAAATAGAAACGCAACGTTTTTCGCTAATATTCAAGAATGATATTA
>CAZBUT010000325.1:0-2060 GCA_964495165.1 uncultured Muribaculaceae bacterium
TCGCTCCGGAGTTGAAAGCCCTTAACGAATGTATCGTGAAGGCGCTGTCGACATCAAATGAGCTGATGAACCAAGTCGTTGCAACCTATCTCAAGACCAAAGGCAAGCAGATAAGGCCGATACTTGTTATGCTCAGTGCGAAGATGTTTGGCGAGATGAACGATAATGTCATATCGGCAGCTGCGGCAGTGGAGATGTTGCATAATGCTTCACTGATTCATGATGATGTGGTCGATGACACAAAAGAGCGTCGCAATAATCCTACGATCAACAGCATTTGGGACAATCATATAGCGGTGCTTGTTGGCGATTATTTTGTATCGGCGGCTCTGCGTCAAGCGATAAATACCGGAGATAAGCGTATAATATCGTCGCTTTCTGAACTTGGTTGCATCTTGTCTTTGGGGGAAATCGATCAGATATACAATGCTCAATCGCATTTCTTGAGCGAAGAAGCCTATTTCAATGTCATACGTTCCAAAACGGCATCGCTTTTTGTGTCTTGTGTCGCTATGGGAGGGTATGCGGTGAATGCTGATGAGAAAGACATTGAAAAACTCAAAGAGTTTACCGAATTGCTTGGCTTGTGTTTCCAGATAAGAGACGATATATTTGACTACTTTGAGGACAAAAAAGTGGGCAAACCCACCGGTAACGATTTGCGAGAGGGTAAAATCACTCTGCCACTGTTGCACACGTTGCTTAACGACACATTGCCTTTGCACAACGAGATGCTTGAACTTTCGCGCAAGGAGCAGTTGTCGGCAGATGAGATTGCTATACTTATCAATTATGCGAAGGAAAACGGTGGCATTGAATATGCCTACCAGACAATGGCTCGGCTTAAGGCAAAAGCAGTGGAAATAATATCTCAATTCCCCGCAAATGAGTCTCAGCGGGCATTTATTTCGATTTTTGACTATATTATTGCCAGAGATATTTAGCTTGTGGTTAACGTGTTTTGCGTCGCTCAATGGCTATGGCAATAAACGTGTAAAGACCCAATAAAATCAACAACAAAGTTTGTGTCCCTAATACAAGATTGGCAAATGCCAATGCGGGTACTTGTGCCACTCCATACATTGACAATCCAAACATTACTGCTATCTGCCAGGGACCTATTCCGCCATTTGAGGGTATTCCCATGGCAATGCTTGATAGTACGAAGCACACCAAAACAACAATCGCACCCTGGCGTTCAATTGCATTTGCTGTTTCCGGAAATGCGTAGAAAGCAACATATAATTGCACGAAATAGCAGCCCCATAACATGATGGTCAATATGAGCCAACGGGCTTTACCTTTCATTTTTGCAACGCCCGAAAATCCTTCCCATAAACCGGAAATTAATCCTTTGATCTTGGCTACCAGCTTGTTTTGTGGGTATCTGCGCAAGATGTATATCACAAGTAACACTCCTGCAACCAATGCACACCATAGCCAAGGCGATGTCAAAATGGAAATCAAGAAATTATAAAATCCCGGGTATTCTTTGATGAAAGATTCAATTTGTTCGCTTGCCATGAAAAAGGTGATGATAGCGAGAGAGAGAACGGTTACGGTGTCGGCCATGCGCTCAGCGAGCATTGACCCGAAAACGATTGGAAATGAGGTGTTTTGACGTTGTGATATGTATCCTGTGCGCCAGATTTCTCCAAGTCTTGGCAACACAAGATTGACTGCGTATGTGCCAAAAATGCTGTTTATTACAGCCGATAGCGGGGCTTTAATATTAAGGGCTCTCAATTGAATGTTCCAACGTAAAGCTCTTATTATATGAGAGAAGAAGCTTAACAGCAAAGCCAAAGCTATCCACCATAAATTGTTTTCAGGGGCATTAATCTTTGACAACATTTCTTGAAAATCAACGCCGGTGAAAAGTACAATACATAGCCCAATGCTTATAAGGGGCGGGAGTATATACTTAAACAAATTGCGGAATATTCCTGCTTGATTTAATTTACTCACTATTATTTTTTTTCTTGTTGAAAGATATTAAGGGAATTTCTATAAATTCCACGAATAAGTTAAACAATAAATAACGGGAACTGTTCTTTTGA
>CAZBUT010000326.1:0-2057 GCA_964495165.1 uncultured Muribaculaceae bacterium
AACCATGCTCTGAGAGTTTATTTATTCTAAAGTTGATAAATTTAATAAATTAAGTTACAAAGATAGTGCAAACCGCGAGCAATTGCAAATATTATTTTGCCCCAAATTTCAAATCACTTCTAATTTATATTACTAATTTATATTATGTGTAGAGAACAACAGATGATTGCAATTATATCTTTTTTGAGAAAAATTCGTTTGATAATTGCAGAATAATTTTTTTAGATGTAATTTTGTGGCTTAATTTCTGAAAGTGTGTCTTTTTGGCATCATTTTTGTTGTAGATTAATCAAAAAACTGAAATAAATATTATGAACGTATCAATGGAAAAAATCGATGAAGTGAGCGCTCGTCTCATTGTGTCGGTTGAAGAACAAGACTACCAAGAAAAGGTAACAAAAGAAATCAAACAAATAGGTCGTACTCATGCAATTCCCGGGTTCCGTAAAGGTCACGTACCTTTTGGCGAATTAAACCGTCGTTTTGGCAAACAGGTTGCAAGTGATGTTATCAATAATGAGGTATATGAGGCTGTCATAAACTATATTCGCGAAAACAAACTCGGAATACTTGGCGAACCTCTACCCGTTGACATTCAAGAACTCGATCTTAAAAACAAGAAAGATTATACATTCCAATATGAAATAGGTTTAGCTCCCGAGTTCAATATCACTCTTGACAAAAACACTCACCTTCCATACTATCAGATCGAAGTATCACAAGAGATGATTGACGAGCAAGACAAGAATTTCCGTGAACGCTTCGGGTCTCAAGTTCCGGGAGATGAAGTTGATGCAAAAGCTCTTGTAAAAGGATCTATTATGGAACTTGACGAGAACGGTGCCATTAAAGAAAGTGAAGATGCTATTCAAGTAACAAGTGGTATTGTTGCACCAATGTACTTCAAATCAAAAGATGAGGGCAACAAATTCCTCGGAAAAAAAGTTGGAGACAAGGTAGTATTCAATCCATGGAATGCAGCAGAAGGCAATACAGCCGAAATTGCATCAATGCTCAATATTGAAAAAGAAAAAGCAGCCAATGTAAAAGGAAACTTTGAATTTGCTATCGCTGAAATCATCGTTGTTAAACCGGCAGATTTAAATCAAGAATATTTCGACGGTCTTTTCGGAAAAGATAAAGTTAAAACCGAAGAGGAATATTTTGCTGAAATCAAAAAGATGATTTCTTCACAAATCTCCGGCAACAGCGAAGTTTTGTTCCGCATTCAAGCAGAAAAGCAATTTGTTGAACAATATGGCAATGTCGAACTTCCGGCGACTTTCTTGAAAAAATGGCTCGTTGCTCGCAATGATGGTTTCACCGCAGAAACAATCGATGATGAATTTGAAAAAATGATTCCATCCCTTAAATGGCAACTCATCAAAGAGCGTATAGCTGCTCTTACAGAGATTAAAATCGAGGAAGCCGATGTTATGGTCCATGCAAAAGCTATTGCTGCAAACCAATTTGCCCAATACGGAATGACAAATATGGACGACGAAACATTAACCGATTATGCAAAACGCATACTCGCCGACAAAAATTATCGTCCGCGCATTGTTGAAGAAGCCGGAGACATCAAACTCTATGCAGCAATCAAGGAAAAAGTAACTCTTGACGAAAAACAGGTTTCATTTGACGAATTTAAAGAAATTGCATCAAAAGCATAATTTACACCTGACATAAGAACAGCAAGACGGTCTCCATGAAGGATCGTCTTGTTTTTTATACATACATTTTTTGACAGAATATTTTTTTATATGTTTTTTATTTGTATCTTTGAATTAAGAAACAATTAAGGTAAGAAGATTTATGAATAACGATTTCAGAAATTTTGCTGTAAAGCATTTAGGCATGAATGGTCTTGCTCTTGACCAATATGCATCTACTATAACATCAAGTTATATCTCTCCAACAATTATAGAAGAGCGACAACTCAATGTCGCACAAATGGATGTGTTTTCTCGTCTGATGATGGATCGTATCATCTTTTTAGGCACAGATGTAAACGATTACACAGCCAATGTTATACAAGCTCAATTGCTCTATCTCGA
>CAZBUT010000327.1:0-2035 GCA_964495165.1 uncultured Muribaculaceae bacterium
CTTATGTTTTTATGTCTGAATTAACCTGTCTTTTGTCTAAATGTGGTACATATAATCTAACTCACAATAGTGTGACAGAGTTATTGAGCTTGCTCGATGTTGTAGGGTTCCAACTTGTTGTCACGTATTTGCAGGTAGAATTGCGTGTAACCTTGGTCGATTTTCAAGTCACCGTTGATCCACACTTTGTTATCATCGTCCGACGAATTGAATATGCCGCCTGACGAGAAGACAACTTCATCTTGTGTTCCATTGCCGTAATCGACAATAAACATCTCTTTTTTGGTTTTCCCCGTCCATGACCCAAAATTGAACAAGTTAGCGCCTTCGCGTTTGAAAGAAGGTGTTACCTGGGCATCTACCTGTGTATCGAGGCTATAAATCTTGCCACCGTAAATAATTTTAATGTCATTATGCGCCGTTGTTATGGCGTAGTCTTTCGAGTCCTGGCCGCTGTTTTCATCAACGGCATAGAAGAAAAATTCAGTCGGAGGCACCGACCCGTCTAACGGCTCGGTTTCGGGTTCGTCATTGTCGGAACACCCGACAACTGCCATTGACATCAGGCATAAAACGCTTGCAAAAAGAATTCTAATCGTTTTCATAATTATATTTTTAAGTCGTTTTTTTATTTAGGCAAAGTAATGATTTTTCCAGTTGGAGTCATTGGTTTTGCTCATCGTTGTATGGAGTTAATTTATCGCCCTTGAGCAACAGATAAAATTCTGCTGATTCCTGATCGATTTTCAGTTCATTATTAATCCAAAGTTTATGATAATCTTCTTCAGGAGTACTCAACATGCTTGTAGAAGAGAACATCACGACATCTTGTGTGCCGTTGCCGTAATCGATTGTAAACGTCTCTTTATCTGTTTTCTCTTTAAATGTTCCAAAACGAAGCACATACCAATTATTTTCCGGTCTCAATCTCAGACTGAAAAAATGATATGAGGCATTATCATCTTCAGCATCAAGACGATATATTTTACCATCGTATATAATTTTAATGTTATTCCGAGCTGTTGCCACAGTATAATCCGTCAACGCAGGATTATTATTTTCGTCAACGACATAGAAAGAAAACGTTGTTGGCGATTGATATCCGTCTAACGGCTCGGCTTCGGGTTCGTCATTGTCGGAACACCCGGCAACTGCCATTGACATCAGGCATAAAACGCTTGCAAAAAGAATTCTAATCGTTTTCATAATTATAAATATTTTAGATTAATTATTTGGTGTAATATCATATATACATGTAATATTCTCTAAATCACCACCGGAACTACTGCTTAAATTGGGGATATAAAGATTATCAACATTGTAAGAACCGTCAGAATCTCCGCCCCAGCCCCAATTCATATATAAATAGTCATATATATAATACCCATCGGGGTAATTGTATGCGCAACGGAAATCTGTACTTGTATTGAAAGTCCAGACTTCATAACGCAAATCATACAAAGAATGTGATCCGCCGGTAACAACCCATGCATGTCCTACTGATGCATCTTGTTCTTGCGCTCTAATCATTACAGGCTTTTTATTTTCAAGATTATCCAATATTCGGCTAAAAGAATAATCCGCACGGTTGGCACTGTATCCATACCCCTGTAATGCTGAAAGGCAATTTGTCTGATTTGTCAATGTTTCTTTAAACATATATTGCGAGTTACATGCTTCGGCAACTTGATAAAGGAATGCTGCAGTAGTGGTTGTTGGTGTAGTAGCAGGCATATTATCCCAGTCAAAAGATGCCGGGTGTTTATAATAGCGCATAACCTGAGCGGTTGCCAAACCTCCGCAGCCGACGTAAGCGTGTCCGCCATATACAATTGGGAATCCAGTGTTGTAGTATATAGAATCTGAACTTTGTGTCCATGCGCCTTGTCCCCATTGGGTTTCCACAAAATTGGGGACATTTGTGTATTCGTCAGGTCCTGTTTCTAACACAACGAATGACAACACATCCCAATAATCCAAATAAACCGGATATATAGAACCTTGAACATATTCCCTTATTTCCTCATCGAGAGAT
>CAZBUT010000328.1:0-2031 GCA_964495165.1 uncultured Muribaculaceae bacterium
TTGTAGTATATCTCCGGTAAATTCTATTGTCTTGTAAGCGACAAGGTCGGTTTTGTAGAATGCTTTGACTGTATTGCCATCGCTTACAAATATTTTATCTTTGTAGACTTCTGCAAAATGTTTAGCAGAGGATGATAGTTGAGCTTCAGCTACTTTGTTGCCGTTTGCGACTTCATATCGAGAGATTGCATTGCCTTGTGTTATATAGGCATATGCACCATCACTCAACAAATCATCGGCCGAAACAGTGCCAAGTTGATTGACATAGATAGATGACGCATATGATTCAATATCAACACCGGCAAGTGTGTTTATTCCCTCTGTGGTATTGTCGGTTAAAAGAAGTTGCTTCTTGTTGGCGAAATTGTCGGGACCATATATAATGGTTATATCAAATTCTTTTTCGACTCCGTAACAAGTAGTTTTGAAATGCAACAGGTCCTCACCATACTCACCTTCGGTAAATGCATAGTTTAAATGATTGTTGTACAAAGAAATGTTGGCAAAACCATTTTTAGCGGTAACCTCGTCCATATATACAGTAGCATCATTACCTGTAGAGAAAATTGCGTTATTAAGTAAATCTCCTACCGGCTCATTATATGGAACCATTATCGGATTTTGCAGAACAACAATTTCAGGAATTTCATTTACAGTAACCTTAATTTGGTCGGTCAATGTATTATCGGGATTTGACTTTACAGTCAAAATTGTTTCACCCGGAGTCAATGCTATAAATGTCCCGTTGTTTATAGAACCGACTTCAGGGTTTGAGTTCTCCCACGTGTAGGTGTCATAAATATAGCGATTTGATGTAGTTCCGTTAAGTGTCGCCTCACATTCATCTGTACTTTGTACATTTATGTATATGCGTTCTCCAACAATAGTAGAAATACTGTCGTTTGAAACAGTGTTTGCATTACCTTCGATGTCAATGAGCACGCTTGTGAGTTGCCCTACTGTCACTTCAAAAGTTTCTTCAGGAAGCCCATCCATTGCAGTGAAATGAACATATGCTGTTCCAAATTCTTTTGCAGTGAAAAGACCGGTATTGTCAATTGTAGCCACCGTATCATCAATATTTCCATCAGCATCGGTTATCCACCATTTCTGTTCGGCATCTTTTACTGGCCGTCCGTTTTTAAACAAAAATCCTTGATATTGGCACGTTGTGCCTTTTACTACTTGCAGTTGAGTTATACCAACGTAGTTCATATAGTAATCTTGTTGCACATAGTCGGGGTCGGGAGTTGTTATTGCGCAAGACAGCACCTCGGTTGACCACTCACCAAGCCAACCGGCATTTACAGATCCTGCAGTATATATTTTCACGAAGTCGATTTTCTCAAGGTCAACATAGTTGCCGTCTTTGTCAACAGCCCAATTAAGGTCAAAACCGTCGCTTGCCGCTTCGCCAAGTGCAGGATTTCCATAGGGGTTTTGAGCTATACGCAGGTCGTTTTTGTTATATCCTTTATTGTCGCAATAACCAAATCCGGCAGCACGGTAAAACTCGATGTAACTTGGTGCTCTCATATCAATAGACGAACGTATCAATGTACCTACAAAAGATACAGAGTCGCGGTTTACACCGGGTACATACCAGCGATATTCTTCATTAGGATTGTCTTCGTTGTAAAAATAATCGGGATAGTAGGTGTGGTTGTGGAATTGATTTGACAGCAAAGCTCCATATTCAGTAACATCTTGCCCCTGCTCGTCGGTATATTTCAATGTCCAAGGCACGGTATAGCGTTTATTGTAGTTAGGATTGTAATACGTCATTTTAACATTGTGTTTAGTGGTGCTTAACCAATAATCGCTACCAGCAAGTTCATACCATTCACCATCGTCGGCCTTGCCGTTGCCATTCTTATCCTCCATTACTTGCACGGCACCCGGTTCAGTCCATACGCCCTTTACATTTGCGATGAAAGAGTTGCCTTTTATGGAGAAATCAACTCCATAGGGATTTTGCGGATTGTTGTAAATTGGTTGGTCAAAACCCAACACGATGTAACCTCCAAATCC
>CAZBUT010000329.1:0-2025 GCA_964495165.1 uncultured Muribaculaceae bacterium
ATCCGTTCCTCGTAATGGCTACACAAAACCCTATAGAGCAAGAAGGAACTTATCCCCTGCCCGAAGCTCAAGTCGACCGTTTCTTATTGAAAGTAGTAATCGGTTATCCGACCAAAGAAGAGGAAAAGGTGATCATACGCCAAAATATATCGCGTGAGCATAAAGAGGTGCGTCCTTTGCTCAAACCCGAAGAAATTATCGAGGCGCAGAAAGTAGTAGAGCAAATATATCTTGACGAAAAAATCGAACGATATATCGTCGACATTGTATTTGCCACACGCTTCCCCGGAGATTACAATCTTAATGACTTGGTGAGCATAATCTCTTTTGGTGCATCGCCCCGTGCTTCTATAAGTTTGGCTAAAGCATCGCGCGCCTATGCTTTTTTACGCGGTCGTGGATATGTTATTCCCGAAGATGTGCGTGCCGTGTGTCATGACGTGTTGCGTCATCGTATCGGTTTGACCTACGAAGCTGAAGCAAACAACATCTCAGCCGATGATATTATTTCTGAAATTCTTGATAAGGTTGAAGTACCCTAATTAAACGAGTCGATTTACTATGGATGCAAATGAACTTCTCAAAAAAGTTCGCAAAATAGAAATTAAGACACGAGGATTATCCCAAAACATCTTTGCCGGCGAATATCACTCGGCGTTTAAAGGTCGTGGTATGACATTCTCTGAAGTCAGAGAATATCAATATGGTGATGATATTCGAGACATAGACTGGAATGTTACAGCTCGTCAAAACCACCCTTATGTCAAAGTATATGAGGAAGAACGCGAGTTGACCGTAATGTTGCTTATCGATGTTTCAGGCAGCAGAAGTTTTGGCGCTGTGGGAATGGAAAAACGCGAAATGATTGCCGAGATTGCAGCGACACTTGCATTCTCAGCAATACAGAACAATGATAAAATTGGTGTGATGTTTTTCTCCGACAAGGTAGAAAAGTTTATTCCGCCTAAAAAAGGAAGGAAACATATATTGTTTATAATCAGAGAACTGCTTGATTTTCAACCGGAGAATAAAGGCACAAATATTTCTGTCGCGTTACAATATCTTACCGATGCCATAAAGAAACGTTGCACTACATTCCTGATATCGGACTATATCGATGACAATGATTATTATAAAGCATTATCGATTGCCAACAACAAACACGATGTGACAGCTGTTCAAGTATATGACAAGCGCGATGCGCAACTGCCCGATGTGGGTCTGATGAGAATAATGGATCTTGAAACCGGAACAGAACGCTGGTTAAACACATCATCGGCAAAAGTGAGACAGGCACACAGCAAATGGTGGTATGAACGTCAACAAGTCATGAATGAAACAATGCATCGTTGTCGTGTAGACCTTGCATCAGTCGCTACCGATGAAGATTATGTCAAAGCACTTATGGGATTATTCCAAAAACGAGGTGTCAGATAAAAATGTTATTATGAAAATAAGTTATAACTACATAATGCGGTCGATATTTTTGTCATTGGGATTAGGAATATTCTCATTGCAAAGTTCTGCCTCAGAGCCAACTTTTAAAGCAAGTCTGGATTCTGCTTATATAATAATGGGTAAGCAAACGACACTGCATTTGGAAATTACCGAAGATTCTTCGATCAAAGGTAATTTGCCCATAATTAACAGTGAAACTGATACCATTATTGCACCGGTAGAAATAATCAAACGGTTATCGGCCGACACAGCCGATTTAGGGAACAACCGTCGACAGATCAAGCAAGATATAATAATTCAATCCTTTGACTCAGGGTTATATACATTGCCCCCGATTTTATACACGGTCGGCAATGATACATTTAAATCCAATGAGCTTGTATTGAAGGTGATACCTGTTCCTGTCGATTCTATGCCTACAATTCACGGTCAAGCCAATGTTATTGCGCCCAATACACGTTGGTATGATTTCTTGCCTGATTTCATTACCGATAATTGGGGGTGGATATTGTTGGCGATACTTATTATTACCGGAGCAGTTCTCGCGATATTATTCCGAAAAAAGGA
>CAZBUT010000330.1:0-2020 GCA_964495165.1 uncultured Muribaculaceae bacterium
AGCTTGACCTTTTTCATAACCTTCGAGGCAGGGGCAAGTTTCATCTTTGTAAAGTTGCTCGTAAGAGGGGTTGTAAACAACCTCGGTAGTACCTGTAATACCGTACTTGGTTAAGTCAATTTTGCTCATTTTCTAAGACTTTGTTTATTGTTTGATAAAAAGTTGTTTGCTAAATTTAGAATCGTCCTTGTAAATCGGGTACAAAGGTAGTGACTTTTTCTCGGATTGCAATGCTTTAATACGGAAATTTTTCCTTATTAAATAATGTTTTGACTTTATAACCTCTTTCTTGGATAATTCAGCCATTATATGCATAACAAACCTCAAGCGATTTTGTTCAAAGAAATATCGCCTGATTTGAATTTTGCGGAAAAAGTGTCGTAGGGTGTCAGTCTTTTCTGAAGACAAATAGGGGGGAATTGTCGAAGCGTGGTAGCGCGATGAGCTGAATGTCGGCATTGCGCGCTTCGAGGCTTTCGCTGCCGTCTCCTACAGTGATGTTTTTTGCTGTTAGTGCATTGCGCACAGCCGTTAGTGCCAAATCGGGAGTGTTGTTGTCGTTGCTCAGGTGGCAAAGGAACACATATTTCAGTTCAGGTCGGTAGCTGTCGGCGATGAACTGAGCGGCAACTGTGTTGTCGAGATGCCCGTTGTCGGCAAGAATGCGGGCTTTGAGATATTCGGGGTATGCTCCGTCGATAAGCATCTGCTTGTCGTAGTTGCTTTCTATCATCAGATAATCGGCCTGACGCATGTAGAAATCGGCGCGAGTAGTGATACATCCGAGGTCGGTGGCAATGGCAAAATGGTGGTTGTCGCGCTCGATGAAAAAGCCCATATTGTCGGTGCCGTCGTGGCTCACGTCAAAAGCGGTGAGCGTGTATTCGCCGATTGTGAACGGTATCTCCTTGTAAAAAGGTTTGTGGTAGTCTTTTATGCGTCTTGACACATTGTGGCGTCTCAGTATGCCGTTTAGCGTCTTTGGGGTGCAATACAACGCCATGTGCTTGTTTTTGCGCAGGAATGCATAGGCATATCTGATGTGGTCGCCGTGGTCGTGTGTCAGGCATATACCCTTTACGGCTTCAATGGGAATGTTGTTCTCCTTGAGCGAGTCAAGCACTTTTTTTACGTCTACTCCTGCGTCAATCAGAAATCCGGTTTTGTAGTCGCCAATGTATGCACAATTGCCGCTGCTGCCGCTGCCGAAACTGATGAATAAAAGTTTATTTGCCTGTTTCTGTGCCGCTATAGGGGTTTCTAAAATAGAAGCCTCGCTTTTCTTTGCTTCCTCGGCATGACGCGCAATGTCGGGAAATACAGGCATTTTTCCCTTAGGCAATTCCACCTCGAAGTCGTCAAAGAGTCCGGGCAGATCGTTTTGCTGTATGTTTTTTGGTTTGCGTGCCATGATAAGAGAGTAGTTTAACTGTATATGAGGAATATAGTGGGTATTTTGTCGTAATTGTAGTCGGTCTTGCTCCATTTTGACAAGGGGCGCGTTATGATCGACTGTTTTTCGCCGGTGATATCACTTGCCACGCACAATCGCATGTTTCCCGGCAATGACTTGCAAAGTTCGGCAATGAGTTTATTGTTGCGATAGGGCGTTTCGATGAATATTTGGGTCTGATGTTCTTTGATGATTCGCCGCTCAAGTTCTTTGAGGCGGGCGGTTCTTGCCTGCTGGTCGATAGGCAAATAGCCGTTGAACGCAAAACTTTGGCCGTTGAAGCCCGAAGCCATTAACGATAGCAGTATGCTTGACGGCCCAATGAGTGGCATGATGTTGTATCCGCGTTGTTGGGCTATTGCGACAATGTCGGCACCCGGGTCGGCGATAGCCGGACAGCCGGCTTCGGAAATGACTCCCACATCATTTCCTTTTTCAAGCGGAGCAATCATTGCCGGTAATTCGGCGGGGTCGGTGTGCTCGTTCAGCGAGAAGAAGGTCAGTTCGTCAATATTTATCGTGCGGTCACATTGTTTAAGAAACCGGCGAGCCGAACGTATGTTTTCA
>CAZBUT010000331.1:0-2018 GCA_964495165.1 uncultured Muribaculaceae bacterium
TGGTGAGCGACTTTGTAAACCTAAAGCGCAAAGGAGCAAACTATATGGGGTTATGTCCGTTTCACAACGAGCGGACACCATCATTTTCAGTTTCAAAGACAAAACAGATATTCAAATGTTTCAGTTGTGGCAAAAGCGGACGTGTGCTAAGTTTTGTCATGGAACATGAACAATTATCATATACTGAAGCTCTGCGCTATCTCGCTAAGAAATACAACATAGAAATTGTCGAGCATGAAATGAGCGACAAGGAGAGAGAAGAGGAGTCAGAGCGAGAAAGTATGCTTGCGGTCAACGAATTTGCTTTAACTCACTTTGAGAATAACCTCACAGAGACTGATGACGGTCGAGACATCGGACTCAGTTACTTGCGCGAACGCGGAGTTTCTGACGAAATGATAAAACGCTTCCGACTCGGCTACGGACTTGAACAGCGCGATGCTCTTTACACTGCAGCAACAGCTCAGGGATATAATGAGAAGTTTCTTCTTGCTACAGGGTTATGCGGTCAGGCCGACAACAACCGCTTTTATGACAAATACAAAGGACGTGTTATCTTCCCTATTTTTGGCATCTCGGGAAAGGCTATCGCTTTTGGCGGGCGCACATTGTCACAACGCAAAGACATTGCAAAATATGTCAACTCACCCGAGTCGATAATATACCACAAAAGCAATGTGCTATATGGTCTGTACCAAGCCAAACAAGCGATTGTAAAATACGACAAATGTATTTTGGTCGAAGGCTACATGGACGTTATATCAATGTTTCAATCAGGGATTGAAAACGTTGTTGCTTCGTCGGGAACATCACTCACCGAAGGACAAATACGTCTCATACACCGCTTCACCGAAAACGTTCTTGTAATTTATGACGGCGATGCCGCCGGAATAAAAGCATCACTGCGAGGCATTGACATGTTGCTTGCCGAAGGGTTAAACATCAAAGTGCTTTTGCTTCCCGACGGCGACGACCCCGACTCTTTTGCGAAAAAACACTCATCACAAGAATTTGTCGATTTCATAAAAGCAAATGAAACCGATTTCATGAGGTTTAAAACCTCAATACTGCTCCAGGGCGTAGAAAACGATCCCATTAGCCGGGCGAAGGTTATCAACGATATAGTAAGGTCAATATCTGTAATCCCCAACGATATTACACGCACGGTTTACATCAAGGAATGCAGTCGAATGCTCGATATCGAGGAACAGATTCTCTCCCTTCAGGTTGCCAAATACATTCACGAAAGAGCCGAAAAAGAAGCAAACAAGCAACAACATGCACAAGCCATATCGACAATCGACAATGGCAATGATAATATTGCATACCCTGCCCAAAACAACAAACCGACAGCTCAAACCACTGCCGAAAAGACCGACAATGCTAAATTTCTATATAAATTTGAAAGTGAAGTATTAAGATATGCATTAAAATACGGCACACTTGATTTATGTAACGAATATGATGAAGACGGAAACGCCCGACCAATAAAAGTTATCGACTACATAGCTCAAGAGTTGAAAAATGACGACATGCGTTTTTTAAATCCGGCATTAGGCAACGCATTCAAAGAGGCATTGACCGTGCGACAATCAACATGGCAGGAAGATTTCGACCACTATTGCGCTATTGTCCAAAACTCAAGGCAAGAAAAAATTGCCAAAGGAGAAGAAGAAATACGCAACACAGCTCAAGATTTAAACAGCATTTCCGCCCTTGAAAATGCATTGATCACACGCGTAAACGATGAGTATGCACAAGAACTCAATGATTTCAATGCATCATACATTGAAAAAACTTTAGCCACATCTCCCGACGACTCATTGCGACAAGTCACTTCGGTACTTGTAAGCGAGCGACACACTTTGAGCAAGGTTCACACAAAATACGCCAAAATTGAGACCGAGCAGGATCGTCTGTCCGACTTGATACCACGAGCAATATGCGAGTGGAAAGATGCAATACTCGAATGCACATTGCGAGAACTTCAAAGCAAGCTAAAAGAAATTTCATCGTCA
>CAZBUT010000332.1:0-2010 GCA_964495165.1 uncultured Muribaculaceae bacterium
CTTCCGGGGTCGGAGCAAGTTCCTGATCTTGTTCCTGTTCTTGTTCTTCAGATTCAGTCTCGACCATAAAAATTTCTTGTGTCGACTCTTGACGGGTTTCATGAGCGATGTCTTGTTTGTCGCATTCAAACTCTATGTTTTCATCTGTTATGGCTTCCGGCAATTGTTCGACCTCAATGTCATGTTTAACTTCTTCTGAAACTTCATTGAGCATATCCTCGGTGACATCGTCATTGAGTTCTACTGCCTCAAAACAAGCAAATGGCATATTAATAGCCTCGGCCAATTCTCTGTCGGGAGCGAACAGCACGGGTTGGTCGGCCAATCCCGAGGGTGAGAATGTACCAATATTTTTGATTTTTACATTTTCACCGCGTGACAAGGCTTCAGATACAACAGCAAAAAGTTCGCGGATAAATGTCTCTGTTGTAGCCTGTGAACCTCCTGTAAGTGATGACAGATGCTCTGCAAGTTGCTGGAAAGTTATTTTTTCGTTCATGTTATTCCGATAATTTTTTGCGTAGTATTACACTGGGTTGGAACGTTAGTGAAATTTGAGGGGGGAGCAATATGCGCTTGCCGGTTGAAAGGTCGGTGGTAATCTTTTCTTCTTCTTTTACAGGGACAAATGTGCCAAAACCAGGGATTGCCACACTATCCATATTCCCGCATTTCTCGCGCAATGTTGCCGCCAATGCCTCAATCAGAGCATTAATATCTTTCTGGTCGCGTGATAACTTCTTTGATACCGACGCAACGATTTGCTTATTATCCATAAATAAAAAATTATACTGCAAATTTACACAAAAAACCTCGTACAGAAAAAGGGCAACATGCCATATCGGCACATTGCCCTTGACTGTCAAGAATCTAACCTTATTGATTACTAAGAGAACTAAAGTTTAGTCTTCTAAAATTCCCTGTCCCGGTTTAGGTACTTTAGGAATATCAATTATTGGCTTTTTCGGATTTGTTGGTTTTTCAACATCAGGTTTGGTTGGAGTTACTTGTTCAGTTGTTACGTTCATTGTTGTTTGGATTAAAATATTCGTTATAGATTTGAGTAAGTTTTATCTCTTCTATATGCTTAATTATTGAATCAATATAATCTATAGTAGCCATAATAGCAAAAACATAGCATAATGTATAAGACTTTACTTCAGTTGCCATCGTCCAGACTAATTCGATATGATCTTCCTCAATTGAATAACTTTTGTGGATTTCAATATTATTGGGCTGATTTATATCTCTGTCATTTGCCCAATTTTCTAAATAGTATGTTAATTCTTCCATGATTAAAAAGTTTTAAATGAATTATTATGAACATTGTGAAATTATACTAATGAAAGCGGATATCGCTGCCAACAACCAATACCAGGGGATTCCAAAAATTGAGAATGTTGAATCCTCGTCTTCCTCATCATAAGCCTCAGAATAATTACTTCTATCGTCAGTCTCCTCGCTATTATCAACGCCATAAAAACGTCTATTGCATTCGGCTCGGCAATTACCGATTGCCTCTCCTCCGGCATTAGTAAATATTTCAATAGAAGTATTGTCAAATGACACACCAAAAACATCGTCAATAATTTCAGAAATAATACGAGCCGCGCCTTCCGGATCATGACCGAAATTAATAGCGTGTTCTGAATATTTGGCTTTAACTCCACCATCAACATAAAAACCAGTGTGAGGTGTAAACAAATTTGAGCTGGGTAATTGTATAAATTTTTGTTCCATTAGTTTCTCGAAATTATTGTCATCATCATCAGATCCAGCCGCACAAATATCATAAAAAGACAGAATAACAACTAGACCATCATCGGGACCGCCTATATTAAATTCATTACAATTGTCGTCATGCCAACCACAACATCGTTGAGGAAGTACACCAATACAATTATATTTTCCATTCTTTTGCTTAAAGTATATGTCAGTAATAACTGCACGTTCTGTTTTTTGAGCGAGTAGGTTTTGTTCTAAATGTTTTATTAACCCCGGGATTACCTT
>CAZBUT010000333.1:0-2006 GCA_964495165.1 uncultured Muribaculaceae bacterium
CACGGTAAAACTTCGTTGCTCGACTATATACGCCAAGCCAATGTGATAGCCGGCGAAGCAGGTGGTATCACTCAGCACATAGGTGCTTATAATGTAAAACTTGCCGACGGACGCCGTATCACATTCCTTGATACCCCCGGTCACGAAGCATTTACGGCAATGCGTGCGCGTGGCGCTAAAATTACCGACTTGTGTATCATTATTGTCGCTGCCGATGATAATGTGATGCCGCAAACAGTCGAGGCTATCAACCATGCTTCTGCAGCCGGTGTGCCTATCGTGTTTGCCATAAACAAAATAGATAAACCTACCGCCAATCCCGAGAAGATTAAAGAGGAACTTGCCAACATGAATTATCTGGTTGAGGATTGGGGCGGAAAATATCAGTCTCAAGACATCTCGGCTAAGAAAGGTCTGGGTGTTGAGGAACTTATGGAAAAAGTGCTTCTTGAGGCTGAAATGCTTGAACTTAAAGCCAACCCCAACCGCAATGCAACCGGTTCGATTATAGAATCATCGCTTGACAAGGGTCGTGGATATGTTGCCACTGTGCTTGTGCAGAACGGCACGTTGCGTGTGGGTGATGTGATTCTTGCCGGAACACATTTTGGTAAAGTCAAGGCGATGTTTAATGAGCGTAACCAGCGCATCAAGGAAGCCGGTCCCGCTACTCCGGCGTTGATTCTTGGTTTGAATGGTGCGCCCACTGCCGGTGATACATTTAACGTAATGGATACCGAGCAGGAAGCCCGTGAAATTGCCACCAAGCGCGAACAGTTGCAACGCGAACTCGGATTGCGTACCGCAAAACGTATGACTCTTGAAGAGATTGCGCGTCGCAAAGCTCTTGGCAATTTCCATGAACTTAATATCATTGTCAAAGGAGACGTTGACGGCTCTATCGAAGCGTTGTCTGACTCGCTCATCAAGCAATCGACTGAGGAAATTCAAGTCAATGTGCTTCATAAGGCTGTCGGCGAAATATCCGAGAGTGATGTTGTGCTTGCAGCAGCTTCTGATGCAATTATCATCGGTTTCCAGGTGCGTCCATCACTTGCCGCACGTCGTGCCGCCGAGCGTGATGGCGTGGAAATACGTCTCTACTCGGTTATCTATCAAGCGATAGAGGAGGTGAAAGACGCTATGGCTGGTATGCTTGCGCCCGAAATCAAGGAAGAGGTTACTGGAACAGCCGAAGTGCTTCAGACCTACAAAATTTCAAAGGTCGGTACAATTGCCGGCGCTATCGTGCGTGAAGGTAAGATCAAACGCTCATGCAAAGTGCGTGTTATTCGCGACGGTATTGTGCGCTACACCGGTGAACTCGGTTCGCTCAAGCGTTTCAAAGATGACGCCAAAGAGGTCCTCACCGGTTATGATTGCGGTCTTAACATTGCCGGTTACAACGATATTCAGGAAGGCGATATAATCGAGGCATTTGAAGAAGTAGAGGTAAAGAAATCTCTGTAATTCTCAGAAGGCTTCTGAATGTCTGTCGCCTACATTAATATAGGTTCAAATATGGGCAATCGCAAGGCTTTTATCGAGCTTGCCGTAGCCCATATTGAGCAATTATGCGGGACAAAAGCACTGCGGTCTGATTATTTTGAATCTCAGCCGTGGGGATATAAGTCTGATGCCACGTTTCTAAATCTGGGCATAGCGGTAGAAAATCCGTATTCCGAGCTTGAGCTGTTGCTTGGTTTGCAAGATATAGAGCGTGGCATTTCTTGTGCTCCGCACCGAGATGAGTCTGGAGGGTATATCGACAGGTGTCTTGATATCGATATTATTGCAATCGACTCGTTGGTTGTTGATGTTCCCGGGTTGACGTTGCCCCATCCGCGAATGCATTTACGTGATTTTGTGCTTGTTCCCATGATGCAAATCGCGCCCGGCTGGAAACATCCCATATTTGGTTTGACTCCGGGTCAAATGCTGGAGAAACTATAGGGAACTTCTATAAATTGCTTTGCGAAGATTTATGATTTTTATTTGAGTAGATT
>CAZBUT010000334.1:0-1999 GCA_964495165.1 uncultured Muribaculaceae bacterium
AACGCTCTATAAATCCGAACACGTGCTCCACTCGACAGCGTATCTTAGATTTTGTACGATTGTTTCGTTTCTGCTCATCATTGAGTGGGTGTCCGAGAAAACCTTTCTCGCATATAATGGGCGTCATACCTCTCTTGGTAAAGCTGTCATCTGTGCCAACATAGCCTGCATCAAGCCAAAACTCTTCGCCTTTAATATCGTTATTGTCAATAAGCTCAGCACCACATTTAGAGTCGTGTACAGATGCCGATGTGGTACAATCGTTGTCGCAAGCGGTAGCTGTCATTACCAAAGCTTGTTGTTCGCCGTTTGTGGGTGTGTATTTGTATGCCTTGGGCGCTGAAGCAATGACTGCTCACTGGAAGGGTCTTGCGGTCGCTTGGGGAAATCATCAGGCTGCCTATATACCGATTCCCGACGATGAGATAAACCGAGTTGTTTTGTTAAAAGCCGTGGCTCCATTGTTTAGAAGCGCTTCGACGGTTGTGGTGAGTCATGATGTGAAGCGTGATTACATAATACTTAAAAATGAGGGTTTGGAATTTACATCGACCTATTATGACACATCTGTTGCTCATTATTTGTTGCAGCCTGAAATGAAACATGCTCTGTCGATGGTTGTGGCTACATATCTCGATTATCACACATTGGATTATACCGATGATATGTCGGCGGTAGCACGAAAAGCAGTAGCGTTTAACGATGCCGAGGCAAAGGAGCGCAGTTGTGAAATAGCCGATGTCGTGTTGCAACTGTCGGGAATATTGAAAGTCGAATTGGAAAAGGAAAACTTGTCGTCTTTAATGCAGGAAATAGAACTGCCGTTTATACGTGTGCTTGCTGAGATGGAGTATGCCGGAGTAAGAGTCGATGTTAATGAATTGGCAAAATTATCACAGTTGTTGACCGAGCGTTTGCATGAGATGGAGCGTGAGGCATATCGCATTGCCGGATGTGAGTTTAATATCAGTTCTCCGATGCAAGTCGGGGAGGTGTTGTTTGGCAAATTGCAAATAGATAGTAAGGCAAAACGCACGAAAACAGGCGCATACTCGACAACCGAAGAGATACTTGAGAAATATCGTGCAGCAAATCCTTTGGTTGATTTGATATTGAAGATACGTGGATTGCGAAAATTGCTGACAACATATATCAATGCTCTTCCGGAGTTGGAGAATCGTAACACCGGAAAAATACACACGTCATATAATCAGACTGTGACTGCGACCGGACGTTTCTCTTCTTCAAATCCAAATTTACAAAATATACCTGTACGCACCGATGATGGGCGGGAAATACGTAGGGCATTCATTGCCGATCCCGGAGATATATTCCTGTCGGCCGATTATTCTCAGATAGAACTGCGCATCATCGCTGATTTGAGCGGTGATAATGAGATGATTGGTGCGTTTATTTCTGGATCCGATATACATCAAGCTACTGCGGCAAAAATTTACAAAGTGCCTATCGATGCTGTGACTGCCGATCAACGTAGAGCGGCAAAGACCGCCAATTTTGGAATTATATATGGAATATCAGCGTTTGGCTTATCAGAACGCTTGAGCATGAGCCGAACTGAGGCCAAGGCATTGATTGATGGATATTTCTCGACCTATCCGCAAATACGCGAGTATATGGATCGCAGTATAGAAAATGCCCGTCGCGATGGGTCTGTCAAGACAATTAAGGGGCGAAAACGCATGTTACCGGGTATCAACTCTAATAATTCAATTGTCAGAGGCTTTGCTGAACGCAATGCGATAAACGCACCAATACAAGGTAGTGCTGCCGACATAATAAAGATTGCGATGATTAACATTGCTCATGAAATGGACCAAAAAGGACTAAAATCACGAATGATTATGCAAGTACATGACGAATTGATATTTAAGGGAACTTCTATAAATTACTTTGAAAAGATTTTTGATTTTTTACTTGAGGTTTTTTTTGAGTTTTGTTGAAAGAGCATAGCGAGCTATGTGATTGAAACAAAAGCAAA
>CAZBUT010000335.1:0-1982 GCA_964495165.1 uncultured Muribaculaceae bacterium
GTTCCACCCAAGATTTACCCGTTCGACATATACGTTTGACGCCTTCTCCATAATAGCAAAGTCAATTGAGATACTTACACAGCCGGCAAACTCCCGCTCTATAAATTCCGATTCTTTTTCTGTTCCGAAGCTTTCTTTACCCAAGTCAAAAACGGTTGCTATATCGGGAGCGTAATCATGAAACGCTTTCATCACTGTAGATGCTCGCCACATAAATATGCCTGAATTCCAGAAAAACTCACCTGTCGAAAGAAACACCTTGGCCAACTCAAGGTCGGGCTTTTCTGTAAACGTCTTGACCTTTGAGATTGTTTCATCTATCGCCGGTCCTATCTGAATATACCCGTAACCGGTCTCGGGACGTGTCGGTTCAATGCCAAGAGTGAGCAACGCGTCATTGTTTTCTACAAATTCAAATCCTTTTGTCACACAATCTTGAAATGCTTGCTGGCGTGTGATCAAATGATCGCTCGGGGTCACAATCATGCTTGCTTCAGGGTCGCGGGCGGCTATATGATATGCAGCCCATGCGACACATGGCGCCGTGTTGCGCCGTGCCGGTTCAAGCAAAATTTGCTCATCGGTCAAATCGGGCAACTGCTCTTTCACAAGCGGTGCATACTGTGCATTGGTTACTATAATGATATTTTCAGCCGGTACAATCGGAAGTATGCGATCATAGCTCATTTGAAGCAACGAACGTCCTGTACCGAAAAAGTCTATGAATTGTTTGGGTCGGTCGGCTCGGCTATACGGCCAGAAACGGCTGCCTATACCGCCACACATGATGACACAATAACGATGTTTTTTATCCATGATTTATATGTTTTTAATGGTAACGCTAAATTAAAAAATATCTTTTGAAAAAACTACTTTTTTAGACAATTCTCACATAAAATTTGACTTTCAGTGTTATTTCCGGTCCGATTTTTTGGTGTACTCGCATAAAGAAGTTATTTTTGTCTTTCAGTTAATCTTACAACAAATACACTCTGTCTTATGAGAACAAAATACAAACGCGTTTTGCTCAAACTCAGCGGAGAATCTCTGATGGGAGAGCAAGGATACGGAATCGACACAAAACGCCTTGGCGAATATGCCGAACAAATCAAAGAAATAGCCCAATCGGGTGTTGAGGTGGCAATAGTGATAGGCGGAGGCAATATTTTCCGTGGGTTATCGGGAGCGTCTAAAGGCTTTGATCGCGTCAAAGGCGATCAAATGGGTATGCTTGCGACAGTCATAAACTCTTTAGCCCTCAGCTCGGCTCTTGAAGCCGCCGGACAACCGGCACGAGTGTTTACCGCAATAAACATGTTCCCGATTGGCGAGCACTACAGCAAATGGAAAGCTATCGAAGCTCTCAAAAACGGTACGGTATCGATTATTGCAGGAGGCACAGGCAACCCGTTTTTCACCACCGACACAGGCTCGGCATTGAGAGGAATCGAGGTTGAAGCCGATGTAATGTTCAAAGGCACTCGCGTCGATGGCATTTACACTGCCGATCCCGAAAAAGACCCGACCGCGACAAAATTCACCGAAATCACCTATGACGAGGTTTACACCCGAGGATTGAAAGTAATGGATTTGACAGCTACTGCTCTTTGCAAAGAAAATCACCTGCCAATCATCGTATTCAACATGGACATCGTTGGCAACTTGCGCAAAGTAGTTATCGAAGGCGAACCTATAGGCACCCTCGTCTATTAACCACCAATAGCAACAACTATTAAAACAACTATATATGAGCGAACTTAAAGACTATTTAAATCCTGCCGAGGAAAAAATGGAATTGGCAGTTGACTATCTTGATGAGACTCTTGCTCGCATTCGCGCAGGAAAAGCCAACGCTAAAATTCTCGAAGGAATACGCGTAGAATATTACGGAAGCGCTGTACCCATTTCAAACGTTGCCAACATTTCAGTTCCTGACGCGCGCACTATCGCAATCACTCCGTGGGAAAAAGCAATGTTCAAGG
>CAZBUT010000336.1:0-1972 GCA_964495165.1 uncultured Muribaculaceae bacterium
TAAACGACAAAGTAATACGCCACGCAAAAGTCGCCGTAGCGCAATAATATATTAGATGGTTATGGACAAAAGAGATTACTATGAAGTGCTTGGCGTAAGCAAAACCGCCACTGACGACGAAATAAAGAAAGCCTACCGCAAATTGGCTCTTAAATACCATCCCGACAAGAATCCGGGTGATAAAGAAGCTGAAGAAAAATTTAAAGAAGCAGCCGAGGCCTATGACGTGCTCAGCAATGCTGACAAACGTGCTCGTTACGACCAATTTGGTCATGCCGGAGGTCCACAAGGATTTGGAGGAGGCGGATTTGGCGGTTTCTCAGGCGGAGGATTCACAATGGAGGATATATTCTCTCAATTTGGAGATATATTTGGCGGTCGCTTCAGTGGTCAATGGGGCGGCGCGACCGGTGGCGGTCGTTCTCGCCGTGTGAACCGAGGCAGCGACTTGCGCATCAAAGTAAAACTCACGCTTGATGAAATAGCCAAAGGCGCATCCAAAACGCTTAAAATACCCACATTGGTCAAATGTGACAAATGTAATGGTACAGGAGCTAAAGACGGCACAGCTTATACAACTTGTAATACTTGTCACGGAAGCGGGACTGTTGTCCACACTCAAAATACATTCCTTGGTCAAATGCAATCGACCTCAACATGCCCAACTTGTAACGGTGAGGGAAAAATCATCACCGATAAATGCTCGGCTTGTTCAGGAGAAGGTGTTACACGCCAAGAATCCACAGTAAGTTTCAACATCCCCGCAGGTGTTGCCGATGGCATGATTCTCACGGTTAAGGGTAAAGGAAATGCACCACGCCACGGCGGAGTTAATGGAGACCTGCTTGTTGTGATCGAAGAAGTAGCACACCCCGATCTTATACGCGACGGCAATGATGTTGTTTACAACCTCATGCTCGACATCCCAACAGCAATACTTGGAGGTTCGGTAGAAGTGCCAACCATATCAGGCAAAGCGAGAGTGAAAATTGCAGCCGGGACACAACCTGGTAAAATACTGCGCTTAAGAGGAAAAGGATTGCCCTCAACCGAAGGATATGGAACAGGTGATGAGCTTATAAACATTATGGTATATATCCCCGAAAATATATCATCTGAAGAAAAAGCGATGTTTGAAAAACTACAGGATTCGCCCAACATCAAACCGTCGGAAAACACTCGCAAGCACATATTCAGTAAACTGCGACACATATTTGAATAAACTATCTAAGATAACCATCATGGCGATGCCCACGACTCGGGACATCGCCTTTTTATTTGCAACAAATATATAATTTGATTATATTGATCACAACCTAAAATTGCCACAGATAGATCCAATTAACACATTCATTAATAAGATTTAATTTGATAACCAAAAATAAGACATAATGCCCATATTTAAGAACATTTAAACCAAATTAAATCTGTAAATTTTAGTTAACAATGCTTATCTTTTCAAAAGTATTGGTTATCTTTGCACACGATTTAGAAAATTGAAAATTATTACGTTATGAAAAAACTTATTATTTCGGCAGTTGCAGCAGCATCTGTCATATCAATGGCAGCAGAAGGCTACCAAGTAAATACGCTAAGCGTGAAACAGGAAGGCATGGGACATGTCGGTACAGCGATGAAACTTGGCGCAGAAAGCATGATATTCAATCCAGCCGGTATGGCATTTATGGATAAAACCCTTGATTTGTCGGCAAGTGTGAGTGGCATCATATCAGAGGCATCAGCAACTCTTCCCGGCGGGACAAAATATGAGACAAACAATGATGTAAGCACACCGTTTCAAATAAGTGGCGCATTTTCAATTTATGATAATCTGAAAGCCGGTATCACAATCAATACTCCATATGGTAGCGGAATCGATTGGGGAAACAATTGGCCGGGATCAATGCTCAATCAATCGGTTAAAATACAAGTATTTAACATTCAGCCAACAGTTTCTTACAAAATTCTTCCC
>CAZBUT010000337.1:0-1952 GCA_964495165.1 uncultured Muribaculaceae bacterium
TTGCCACACCAATGCATTCACCTCTTCACCTTTCTTATATTCCGGCAATGTATTTCCAACAAATTTGTCGATTTTTGACGATGCCACAATACGTTTTGTGTTATCATCAAGATAAGCATATACTATATACTCACCTCCCTCCCGCATTTTACTGCGTTGTTCACTAAATGGCACCAAGAGATCCTTTTGAAGCCCCCAATCCATGAAAGCTCAGACACGATTGGTCTGTTTCACCCGCAACTGAGCAAACTCGCCAACTTTTATATATGGTATCTCAGTTGTTGCTATCAGCCTGTCTTCTGAATCGGTATATATAAAAACTTCAATTTCATCTCCGATATGCATTGGATGTGCCAAATATCGAGCCGGCAACAAAATCTCCACATTGTTACCACCATCAAGATAGACACCAAAGTCAACAACTTTTACAACTTTGAGAGTATTGAATTTGCCTATTTCTGCCATTTATGATAAATTTGCATTATTAAGTGTAATATTCTGCAAAGTTATCTCAAATAATCGGTTTGCTAAACTTTTTAAGTGTTTAAAATACATGAACTCCATACTAAAATATTTTCCGCATCTAAGCGATACACAAATAAAGCAATACACCCGATTGGGCGTTTTATATCCCGAATGGAATGCTCGCATCAACGTGATTTCACGCAAAGACATCGATAATCTGTATATCAACCACATTCTTCACTCGCTTTCTATAGCCCAATTTATAACTCCGGCGACAAACACATCGTTTTTAGATATGGGTACAGGTGGAGGATTTCCGGGCATACCGTTAGCCATAATGTTCCCTGAATGTAAATTCCATCTTATCGACCGCATTGGGAAAAAAATAAATGTTGCCTCAAATATAGCCAACGAAATAGGGCTCAAAAATGTAACATTCCAGCATGGAGACATTGGCGAGTGTCGCGAACGATATGACTTCGTCGTGAGCCGGGCAGTCATGAGATTGGACGAACTCATTCCGCTTATACGCAAAAACATCTCCAAAACTTGTAAAAACGGTTACCCCAACGGTCTTATATGCCTCAAAGGCGGAGACTTGGAGGAAGAGACCCGAAAAGTAAAAGAGCCTATTATTGACATGAACCTTTCCGATTACTTCAACGAACCGTTTTTTGAAACAAAAAAACTGATATACGTACAACTCTGACCTTCACGCGCATGAAAGTAGCCAAATTTGTATTCAACATATTTAGCGTCAATACCTACGTGATATGGAATGAAAATACACTTGACGCGTTAATTATTGATCCCGGAATGATAAATGCCGACGACGAAAAAACTTTTTCTGACTTCGTATCTGAAAATAAACTTAATATAACCGGCATCATTAATACCCATTTTCACATCGACCACACATTTGGCTGTGATTATGTAAAATCCCGATATAATGTTCCGGTATCAGGGCATCTGGCTGATTTGATATTAGCGTCACGTCGGGCAGAACAGGCTCGCATGTTTGGGCTGAGCAACAATATCGGTCCACTGTTAATCGACAACGAACTCAACGAGGGTGATATATTGAATTTGGGAGATGAAAAAATCCACATCTTGCACGTCCCAGGACATTCCCCGGGCAGTCTTGTCTATTACATACCCGAGTCAGGCATTATTTTATCCGGCGACGTTTTATTTCGCCAAAGCATAGGACGCACCGACCTTGTACAAGGCGACTACAACCAATTAATCAACGGCATATCATCTAAATTATTAACTCTTCCGGCAGAAACAATCGTACTTCCGGGACATGGACCAGCAACCACCATTGGCGACGAAACAACCCACAACCCCTACCTTTAAACCATGCCCCAACTCACTACATCACACCACTATAGCAAATATACTAAATCCGGTATACCTGCAAAGTTTCATAATCTTAATATTATAGGGACAGTCATTTAATTCCTTCAATCTGAGTTAACCGGCAG
>CAZBUT010000338.1:0-1948 GCA_964495165.1 uncultured Muribaculaceae bacterium
AATATGTTTTATCCCACATTGCACGACGCATCCACTTCGGCTCATATGCAGCACGAATATCGTTGACAATATTTGTCACCACAGCATCGGTATAATCACGTGATGCCATACGATCGGTACCATTGGCATATTTGCCGTTTTTGTCAGAATAATATATTGCAAGAGTTCCTATAATGGAGTCGTTCATAGTTGTTCCTGCATCGGTGTGGAAAGCCAAAGACAAGTCAATAGGAATCTTCAAACCATCTTTGTCAGGGAGCATAGAAGAACCACCTGTGAGATAGTTAACCCACAACCCACGGCATTTATAATCATCGGTATAGTCGTTTATGTTTCCTGACGGCGTATATACGCTATCGGGTACACCGGCCCATTGCATCCAATACTTTGCAGCTTCGGTAAAACGAGGATAACCACTTTGTACATATTTATATTCAAGGTCGTCCTTGTCATTCACCTTGCGGGCGACATTACCCATACCGCCTCCAATCTTGACAGCATCGGCCGTTACGACTGCTTTTCTATCTTTAGAGATATTAAGCAACTCGACTACAGGCTTATCTGATTTCCCCTTTTCCAACGGGAAATGACCGAGATATATCCATGTACCGCCACCCATTTTCTGGTTGACTTTAAACTCCCGAGTTCCGGCAAGAGAATTGACACGATACAACGCATCGGTCGCACTATTTGGCAAAGACACATAAGAGACATAGACTGCATACTCTCCTCTTTCAGGCATGTCTGCCGACCATTGCGCTGATGAAACTTCATCACTCTTGCGCACAGTTGCCACTTGTCTTACACCTCCCATTTTAAATGGGTTGTCATTATCTTCAAGCACAGCCTTTTTATATCCGAAACCTGCAACACCTGCATCAGTCCAGGCATTTTTACCGGCATACTCGGCATAAGAGTCTTGAGCATAACCGCCATCGGCATCAACAATCACTTCATGAATACTTGTGTCGCGATCACGCGGACTCAGCACATAAGCTCCGGCGTTTTGCAACATAGGCATAAGAAAAGGCATAACATAGCCTTGAGTATATAAATCCTCTACTGTTTGGAAAATTCTGGCACGTTGCCATTCCCAACGATTAAGTTTCGGCTCAAAATACCAACCATGGTTCTGCCACATCGCGATATTGCTGCCGTCAAGACCGGCAGGAGCAGACACGCCGTCAACAGCGGTTATGAAACGTTTTTTCTCCTTAGACCCAACCGTCTTTTTCTTAGCAAACAACACTAAATCATTTAGATCAACGCCCTTGGCTGTAACCTTTAATTTATACTTGGAATACTTTTCAGGCAGAGCCGATTTCACAGCATCTAATACTGATGCAACCTGTTCTGACGTATATGGGCGATCACCGAGGGCTGAATTGCACCTCACTTCTATTGTTTTCTTCTTATCGTTGACCAGCAATGTGTCAACAGATACTTTTCCGGCTGAGAAGCATTTAACTTCTTGAGATTCAATTGCACTTTTAACATTTTCATAAACAGTTTCATTTTCGGAATGAGCCACTGCTGAAAAGCACAAAATAAGTGCAAAAAACATTATACGACTGCAGTTCATATACTGTGTTTTGTTAGGTAATACAGGGTTGTTATTCTACAAAGTTAATATAAACATTTTATTAAATCTTAAAATAAAGAGAGCAATCTTCGGCAGTAAACATTATTTACATTTTAACCACATTTTTTAGGATTAATACTGTGAATGATACTGGACGAGTCCTGGCATAGAGCATTTAACAACCTTACTGATTTGTATACCAAAATCAGACGCTACACGCTCCAAAACCGAATTATAAGCCACTGCAATAGAGCCTACAAAGCATACGGGATAGTCTTGATAGGGATATGCAGCAATATTTCTTGTGAAAAATCTCATAAATGACGAATATACAAGCTGATAGACATACTCATCATCAAGATGTTC
>CAZBUT010000339.1:0-1935 GCA_964495165.1 uncultured Muribaculaceae bacterium
CAAGCAAGGGTTGTGACAATGTTGACAATGTATTGGCTGTAGCAATAAACAGCACCTTAGACAAATCATAGTCAACGTCTATATAATTATCATGAAAGTGACAATTTTGTTCCGGATCAAGGACTTCAAGCAAAGCTGCTGACGGATCACCTTTAAAATCATGACCAATTTTGTCAACTTCGTCCAGCAACAACACCGGATTTGATGAACCGCTACGACGCATGGCGTCCATAATACGCCCCGGCATTGCCCCTATATAAGTGCGTCTGTGTCCTCGTATCTCGGCCTCGTCATGCAATCCTCCCAACGACACACGTTGATATTTGCGACCAAGAGCTTGAGCAATAGATTGACCTAACGATGTCTTGCCAACACCGGGTGCTCCACACAGGCACAAAATCGGAGCTTTTCCATCAGGAGTATTCATCAATACAGCAAGTTGCTCCAAAATACGGTCTTTCACCTTATCAAGTCCATAATGGTTTTCATTCAATATATGTTGGGCTTTTTCAAAATCGGTGTTAAGTGGACTGAATTTATTCCAAGGCAAATCGAGCAATGTTTCAAGATAGGTATATTGTACCGAATAATCGGGACTTTGGGGGTTTAACCGGCGTAACTTGTCAAGTTCCTTGTTGAATGCTTTAGATACATGCTCAGGAAATTCTGTTTTATCGGCTCGTGCCTGCAATGTATCGGCATCATCTTCATCGCCATATAATTCTTGGCGTATAGCTTCCATTTGCTGTTGCAAAAAAACATTACGCTGCTGCTCGTCAAGATTGTGCTTAGCCCGCTTTTGTATTTCTCGACTTATATCGATCATTTGCTCGTTTTTAGTCAACTCTGTCAGCAACGCAAACGCCCGTTCTTTAAGACGGCTTTTTGCCATGAGCGACTGTTTGAATTGAGGGTCAAAAGGAGTGTGGGTAGCAACTAAATTTATCAGTCCTGTAGGTTCAGGGAAATTAGCGATTGTAAAGACCAACTCACTGGCTCCGTCGGCACTTTTCTTTAAAAGATTTAGCGTAGAATCTTTTATGGCCGATGACAACGCAACAAATTCTTTGTCTGATGTGCGTGGCATAGAGTCTTTGACTACTTTTACCTTGGCAGTCAATCTCGCTTGAGGCATATTCATACCTTCACCCTTACCTATGATTTTAAATTTGTCACGTGCTCTAACAAGAGCAGTATGAGAACCGTCGGGTAATTTAAAAACTTTCAGAACATCTGCTATCACACCATATTTATGCACACCGGTAGGCACAGATGGATTTTCCTCGTTAGGATCACGCTGACACACTATTCCCACCGGAATATTGTCACTGTTTGCAATCTCAGCTGTAACAAGTGAATTAGAGCGTCCAAGCGAAATAGGAATTGTTACACCAGGAAACAGCACAAGATTTCGTGTCGCTATTATAGGCAAATCATCTAAATTAGGCTCAGCTGTAAATTTAGATGCATCTATTTCAATTTGTCCGATTGGGACTATTTTTGTATTTTCTTCGTCAGATGAATGATTCATATCTTTTCTATATTGCAATAAGAAGTTATTCAACAATATCTATTGCAAATAGAGTGCCAATTTTATCAAATCTGAGTCAAAACATAAAATTTCAGCTAAATACCATCTGTAATACTCATCTTGACGATACATTTTATACAGAGTAATGCGCATCAACAATACATTAATATATAAATCGGCTGTCTATCTGATAATAGATACTCAAGCTCATCAGCCCTTATGCATCGGTAAGGCGTTAAAAGTAATAAATAATGTTGTGTAACATATTTTTTTGTTTTTGTCAAATCAAAATAAATTCATAACTTGTGCCAACATTTACAAACAATAGAAATACTAACAATTAAAATCTCTAATAACATGAAGGTTTATCAAACTAACGAAATTAAAAACATCTCTTTGCTAGG
>CAZBUT010000340.1:0-1924 GCA_964495165.1 uncultured Muribaculaceae bacterium
TATGACGATAGGTTATTTCCGGTATCATGTTGCAGCAAGCTGTATAAACGTAGTCTGCTCACAGAGTGTTCCTTTTTGAAGTTTGACCAGTTTTGGGGCGAAGATCGTATATTTAATTTGCCATTGCTTAGCCGTAACCCCAAAATTGAGATGACAGACAACGCTGTCTACAATTACCGTTGGGGAGGAGCAAGCGTAAACAGTTTTAATACAGAAGCATTGCAACAATACAAAAATGTATATTCTGTGAAACTTCAGTGGGCGAACAGCAACAGCCGTAGCGAAGCAATTCCTCTGATGCAAAATGAATTAATAAGTCTGTTAAACTATCACGTCAGGCATTTAATCGATTCAAAATCATACACAGATAGCGAAGCAATTGAATATCTTAACAAAGAATTGCGTTCTGATTTTTGGCTCGGCTTTAATCTTGATACCCCCGAAGTGATATATTGGAGAAGAATGGGAAATATTATGTTTTAGACTTAAATCCTCGTTTTGGAGGAGGATACCCATTCAGCCATGAAGCAGGTGTCAATTTGCCAAGTGCAATTATATCATGGCTGAAGAATGATGTTCCCAGTTCTGATGTGTTTAGATATGTACCACAAAAAACATTTGCCAAATGTGATACTTTAGTAGATGTTTCTAAATAGCAATAATTTCTATTATGCAGGAGAGAATATTATTATCGATTGCCCACATGGGCGGAAGCGAACAAAAGTGGATCGATGAAGCATTTCGTGAAAATTGGATTGTGCCTCTCGGTCCGAATGTAGATGAATTTGAACACCGACTTGAATCATATCTTAATGCTGATAGCGTTGTTGCGCTAAGTGCCGGAACTGCGGCTTTGCACCTTGGACTTGTATTGCTTGGTGTTGAAAAAGATGACGACGTAATTTGCCAGTCCTTCACTTTTTCGGCAAGTGCCAACCCTATTAAATATCAAGGAGCCAATCCCGTGTTTGTTGACAGCGAATCTGAGACATGGAATATGTCTCCTGTTGCTCTTGAAGAAGCAATAATAGACCGCCATAAAAAGACCGGTAAATACCCAAAAGCAATAATTCCTGTTCATTTATATGGTATGCCGGCAAAAATGGACGAGATTAATGCCATCGCACAGACCTACAATATCCCCATACTCGAAGATGCGGCAGAAGCTCTCGGCTCTGAATACAAAGGAATAAAATGTGGTACAATCGGAAAATATGGAGCTTTGAGTTTCAACGGCAATAAAATAATTACAACATCAGGAGGCGGAGCCTTGATATGTCCCGGCACAGAAGAGGCAAAAAGAGTCAAATTTTATGCCACACAAGCGAGAGAAAACCGTCCTTACTACTACCATGAGGTAATCGGCTATAACTATCGTCTTAGCAATGTGAGTGCCGGCATAGGCTGTGGACAAATGGAGGTGCTCGCCGATCATGTTGCTCGTCGTCGCGAAGTTCATAACCTATATTCTCAATTGTTCTCCGGCATTGACGGAATCTCTGTTCAAGAAAATCCAAACAGTGATTATAACTCCAATTTTTGGCTTTCAACAATCTTGCTTGATCCTAAAATCATAAAACAAACACCCAATGAAATAAGAATCGCTCTTAGTCAAGAAAACATCGAGACTCGCTTACTTTGGAGACCAATGCACATGCAACCTATTTATCAAAATGCCCCCTACTATGGCTCTACAGTTTGTGAGGACTTATTTGCCCGAGGACTCTGTTTGCCGAGCAGCTCAAGTCTGAGTGATGATGAAGTCACGCGGGTTGTTAACTCAATAATCAACGTAATTAAATAAACAATAATATGGCATCAGAACAAAAACGGACTGCCCTTATTACAGGAATAACAGGACAAGACGGATCATTCCTTGCAGAATTTCTGTTAGAAAAAGGATATGAAGTACCTGGAATAATAC
>CAZBUT010000341.1:0-1917 GCA_964495165.1 uncultured Muribaculaceae bacterium
CCAACGCATCGGCGCAACAGGCATTCTGAAAGGAGAAGGGCGCAACATGGGTTGGGAAAACCAGACATGGCTGAGAGCCGACTCTCTTTTAATGACATCGGAACTTGACGGGCTTAGAGAAATATACCCCGCAATGAATTACCGGTTGACGGCGGGACAAATTCACGTCACAATCAAAGACGCGACACAATTAATAAAAGAGATAGCCCAAGCCTACGACATAGCGATACATCAAGACATCGAGTCGCAAGTCAACGACCTGTTAAAGGACTCCGTTAAATCCGACTCCGATTTATCTAAGAATATAACAAGAGGTGAATTTGCCATATTGCTTGACCGCATTCTTAATCCGTTTGATTACAGAGATGTAACAATCGATGGGCGATTCATCACAAAAGAATAATGCATTATGAGTAGTCGCAGAAAATTTTTAAAAGACATTGCCGCCGTAGGAGCATCAGCTTTTGCGGCTCAAGCATTAATGAGTTGCAGCAACGCCAGCGATGAAGATAAAGCGCGCATCGCAGTTGCCGCCGATGAAGCCAACAATGCCAATTGGCTTGTGCCGAAAGGCGACGCTTTAAAAATCACAGGCACATTCCTTGACGAGATTTCTCACGACATTCCTCACCAAAACTGGGGCATGAAAGAGTGGGATCTGGATTTTCAACACATGAAAGCCATAGGCATCGACACAGTGATTATGATACGCTCAGGCTATCGCAAGTTCATCACATACAATTCGCCCTATCTCTTAAAGAAAGGTTGCTACAAACCGTCGCAAGACCTATTGGAAATGTTCCTGACCCTTGCCGACAAATACAACATGAAATTTTTCTTCGGCTTGTATGACTCAGGGCGTTATTGGGACACCGGCGACTTGTCGTGGGAAATCGAAGACAACAAATATGTCATCGACGAAGTGTGGCAAAACTACGGCAGCAAGCACAAGAGCTTCCAAGGCTGGTATATCAGCGGCGAAATAAGCCGACAGACCAAAGGCGCAATCGACGCATTCCACGCAATGGGCAAACAATGCAAAGACGTTTCAGGCGGCCTCCCGACATTCATCTCACCATGGATCGACGGAAAGAAAGCCGTTATGGCATCAGGCTCGGCTCTCACCAAAGACCAGGTTGTATCGGTGCAAGAGCACGAACGCGAATGGGGTGAAATTTTTGACGGCATACACGATGTGGTCGATGCTTGCGCGTTCCAGGACGGTCAAATCGACTACGACGAACTTGACGCATTTTTTGAAGTGAACAAGAAACTCGCCGACAAATACGGAATGCAATGCTGGACCAATGCCGAGACATTTGACCGCGACATGCCCATCAAATTCTTCCCTATCAAATTTGACAAACTGCGCTTGAAACTCGAAGCGGCAAAACGTGCCGGTTATGACAAGGCTATCACATTTGAATTCAGCCACTTCATGTCTCCGCAATCGGCCTACTTGCAAGCCGGACACCTATACGACCGCTATAAAGAATATTTCGGAATTAAATAATAAAATCACATGAAACAGAAAATCCATTTCGGATACTTATTGTTCCTGTCATTTGTTGCCGCATGGGGCGGTTTCCTTTTTGGCTATGACGAAGCAGTCATTTCAGGAACAATTTCGGAAGTGTCAGCCCAATTCAATCTCAACGACGGTATGAAAGGCTGGTTTGTATCGAGCGCTTTGCTCGGCGCGATAGTCGGAGTGCTGTTTGGCGGTGCATTGGGAGACAATATCGGACGTAAAAAGACCATGATACTCTCAGCGTTGCTGTTCACCGTATCGATGATTGGTTGCGCTATCAGCGGAACATTTATCGAACTTGTGCTTTACCGCATCATGGGTGGCATGGGTATCGGTTTGGCATCAATCGTGTGCCCTCTTTATATTTCGGAAATCTCAGTGCCGCA
>CAZBUT010000342.1:0-1912 GCA_964495165.1 uncultured Muribaculaceae bacterium
GTTGCTGCAACGGTATTCTTTTACGCCTCGTCCTTCATGGTTATTAGATGCTTGCACAACAATGCGATTCCCGATCATAGAACAAGTCCTGGCTCTACATATAGGGCAAATTGTATAGCTTGAGCTTTTTTGAATAAAAGGGAGAATGTCAACTTCTCCACAACTGTCACATAGCCACACATCATAGTCCACTGAATTCAATTTCTCCTCTGTGTCTTGTGCAGGTGTCAGAAACTTGTTGTCTTCCTCTTCGCTGAGTCTGTGCATAGTGTGATGACAATTGGGACATTCGCGAGATTTGGTGCGCAGATGTCTCATGATAAGAATCAAAGGAATATATGCAATAAGGGGCATTCCCAATCCTAAGAAAGATGCAAACAATGCCGGCGACTTTATTTTGTCGAGTGTTTGGTACTGATCATATCGGTCTTTTTTACGGCTTGAATATAAAACTGAAAGAAACCATATAAGCATTCCAACAGACAATAACACGCATAATGCAAGATAGCTTGTAAATATCTCGGTGGTATCGGTCGATGCATTACTGTCGTTTTTATATTGAGACATCAATTCGCCGGAGACATCAGGATTAGTGATGATTTGAGCCAGGCGGGTAAGAGCCTCTAAAGTTCCGCTATCATAATCGCCGTCTCTGAAGTGTGGAACCATATTTTCTCTGATTATGCGCCCTGCAACGACATCGGGAATTACCCCCTCGATTCCGTATCCGGTGCGTATAACAGCTTTACGCAAGTCTTTAACGATTAATACGAGCAATCCGTTGTCATTGTCTTTCTTGCCTATTCCCCAATGTGTGAATAAGTTTGTGGCAAAAGAATCAATGTCCCTGTCGTCAATTTCGTTAACTATAACCGCAACAACTTCGGCAGAAGATGTCTGCCAAATATTTGATATAATCGAGTCGGCTTGTGTTTGAACCGAAGTGCTTAAAATGCCGTCGGGGTTTGAAACAAAGCGTGTCCTGTTCTCAATGTGAACATTGGGAATTTGCTCTACGGTATAGGCTTTTGCAATGAAAGCCACAAAAATTAATACTATAAAAGAGATATATCTGGTCATGATTTATCGTTGAATGGTTATACTGCAGGTAGGCTCATTCCGTTTAGTTTTCGGTATAAGTCAAGGGCATAGACGTCGGTCATGCCCGATATGTGGTCTAACGCCGCTTGTATTTTGCCAAATAACGTTGGAGCGGCTGTATCATATTGTTGCGGAACTTTAGACAATAAGAGCCGGGAATAATTTAGGAGAGGAAATCTCACGGCATGAATGAGTTTCTCCAAAAGAAATGTGATGATACGATTACCGGCAAGTTCGATATCTACAACATCGCTTGCACGGTATATCTTCTCCCATGACATCTTTGAACATCTATTGTAGCCGTCCTGTTCCACTTTGTTGATGTGGTCAAGTAACGAACCTTGAAAATCGCCTCTCAGTATTTTTTCTTCATTTGCGATGAAAGTTAATGCACATTGGTGAACGAGTGTGCCAATGACGCAAGAACGCAAATATGATACTTTCTCGTTAGGATCAGTAACATTTTCCATGACTTTAAACATGTGGGATTTACGCGTTTCATCAAAAAATCCGGTAAGCAATTCAATTACTTCGGCGGTTGTGAGAATGCGTAGTTTGTGGGCGTCCTCAATATCCATTACCTCATAACAGATGTCATCGGCAGCTTCAACGAGATATACAAGCGGGTGGCGTGTGTAACGAACTTCTCCATTGGCTCCGGGACGATAGAGCAGTCCTACTTCTTCTGCTACTTTTATAAAATCTGCTTTTTCTGAAGAAAAGAAGCCAAATTTATTAGCCTTCTCGGCAAGAGTCGACTCGTAGGGGTATTTTACGATAGACGCAAGTGTAGAATATGTCATGGCAAATC
>CAZBUT010000343.1:0-1900 GCA_964495165.1 uncultured Muribaculaceae bacterium
ATGCGTAAGAATATCAACAATTACCGGCAACCGAGATTTTCTTTTCTTCATATTTTACAAATACAATCTTGTGGTTATATTCTTTTGCAAAGTTAGTAACTAAAAATGGAATAAAAATAAGAATCGCATAAAAATTTAATGAATATGCAATTTTAATATACATTTCTAAAGAATATAGCTTTATCGTCGAAAAATGTCGGTATAAATTTTTTCAGTAGCCCCCAAACTACGTTGTATATAATCGCCCGCCGTCTTTCCGGCAGCAACAAGCACACGATGGTCATCTCTCGTCAACCGATTCATCACTTCAGTAAATTCATCGGCAGAACCAATACTGAATGCGCCACCCATCGCAATAAGGTCTTTGGCTTCTTTGAATTTGCCATACTTCGGACCGAATATTACAGGCATTCCATATACAGCCGCCTCGTTTACATTGTGTATTCCAGCGCCAAACCCGCCTCCGACATAAGCAACATCACCATATCGATATATACTTGCCAACAGACCGAAACAGTCTATTATCAAAGACTTTGCATCATCAGCTTTTTCGGGAGCATTCAGCAACTCCGACCACAACACTGATCCGTTAAAACGCTTGCGCATTTCAGATAAACGCGACTCGTTAAATTCATGTGGCGCAATAATAACCTTAACCCGAGAATGAGAGTTAACCCAATCGGCATAAATATCTTCATCGGCACTCCAACTGCTGCCCGCAATAAATGTGAGTTCAGAGCCCTTTTTAAAGCGTTCGATCAAAGGCAATTCCGTTACAGTTTTCATAATATCTGTAACCCGATCAAAACGAGTGTCGCCTGCAACCGTTACATTTTTAACTTCTATTGAATCAAGTAACCGGCGAGAAGACTCGTCTTGTACATACAGATGAGTATAACACCCAAGCATTTTGCGGAACATTCCGCCCCACCATTGGAAAAACGATTGTTTAGGGCGAAAAATCGCAGAAATTAAATATGTTGGAATTTCACGTCGTGACAACTCTTGCAAATAATTGCCCCAAAACTCATATTTGACAAATATCGCCATTTCGGGTTTTACAAGATCGACAAACTCCCGAGCGTTACGTTTGAAATCAAAAGGAAGATAACACACGGCATCGACATTCGGATAATTTTTACGCACTTCATAGCCCGAAGGAGAGAAGAAGCTTAACACTATCTTGCGGTGTGGTTCATCTTCTTTAATACGTTCTATCAATGGCCGTGCTTGTTCAAACTCGCCCAATGATGACACATGAATCCATATATAATGGCTATTAGGGTCAAGTGTGCTACGGAGATACTCAAATGTGCGTTGTTGTCCTTTTAGCATTTTACAGGCTTTGACATTACGCTTTGCCGCAATGCGCACTCCTAAGCTGTACAATCCTATCGCAGTATTATATATCAGATTCATTTCTCTATCGCCGACTCAGTTTGGGGCTTAGATTGTGATACGTTCGATACCGAGACGCACACGACGCACAGTCTCCTCTTTTCCCATCAACTCGGTAATGTCAAACATGTGGGGACCTTTGCATTCTCCCACGACTGTCAATCTGAAAGCATTCATTACATTACCCATGTGATAACCGTTGTCTGTTATCCAGCCAAGAACTACCGGTTCGGCAGCAGCACTTGAGAAATCGGTTAATCCGTTCAATACATTGATTAATTCGTTCATCAATCGCGGTGTCTCTTCACTCCAACGTTTTTTCACAGCCTTAGGATCGTATTCCGTCGGCTCGACAAAGAAGAATCGTGCTTGTTCCCATAGGTCTTTGACAAAATTAATGCGTCCTTTTACCATTGACACTGCACGGGTTATATATTCATCGCTGTAACCTTCTACTCCGTTTGCTTTTAATATCGGCTTGAACAACTCGGCAAGCGTTGCA
>CAZBUT010000344.1:0-1893 GCA_964495165.1 uncultured Muribaculaceae bacterium
ATCTTCGTCTTCTTCGGTGCGTTCTTTAAGAAGTTTTTGGTTATATACTTCTCCCGGAATTATACCGAGAGCCGCATTAAGTTGGTCGGTAGAATAAACCGTGTTTCCAACCCATTTTATGTCTTTGATATAGTACTTTTTACCTTCTTCAACGGTAATATATACGTCAACGGTTTTTTCATCATATTTTACTACGCTGTCGGCAACTATTTTTGCGTCACGATACCCCTTTTCATTATATTTTTGAATAATGCGGTTGAGGTCATCGTTATAGTCGTTTTCAACAAATTTTTTCTGGCGGAAAAGATTTTTGAGTTTACCTTTTTCGTTGGTTTTCTTCATTGTGCGTTGGATTGCTCCGTCGCTCATTACTTCGTTTCCGTCGATATAAATTTTGTGTACTTTTACCTTCTCATGTTTATTGACTTTTATGTCGACTATTACTTCGTTTTTGTGTGATAAATCTTCGTGCAAGTCAATTTTTACATCGGCATTTTTGAATCCTTTGTCGCCAAAGTATTTCTCGATTATCGCAATTGCGCGATTCACAATGTTTTGCGTGATCTGATTGCCTTTCATGAGTTGCAAGCGTTCTTGCAAATCTTCTTTTTCGCCTTTCTTCACTCCGTAATAGTTTATCGTCGCAATACGGGGTTGTTGGCGTAGCGCAAATTCAAGCCACACTTTATCGCCGGCGATTTTTTCTACTTTGATTTGGACGTTTGAAAACAATCCTTGACGCCAAAAACGTTTTGCCGCGGCATTAATGTCCTCACCCGGAACGGTAATGCGGTCGCCGATTTTGAGCCCTGAGTAGCCTATGATTATATAATCCTCATAGTTGTCGGCTCCGGACACTTTTATGCCTGCAATTTCATAGGAACGTGGCATACTTGTGAATACCACATTGGGATTGTAAATGGTGTCAACTTGTTCCTGAGCTTTTGCGTTAAAGCCAAAAGTGGCAAACAATGTTATCAGAAGTAGTAGCTTATATCGCATAATGTATCTTGATTTTCCTGTTGTTGCGGTTTGTAATTAATTTATTTGTTCGCTTGTCTTGCCATATCGGCGTTCTCTCGATTGATAGTCGATGATAGCTTGACAAAATTGCTCTTTGTTAAAATCGGGCCAATAAGTGTTGGTAACGTATATTTCTGAATAAGCAATTTGCCACAGCAGGAAATTGCTTACGCGCATCTCTCCTCCTGTGCGTATAAGCAGATCGGGGTCGGGAATTCCAACGGTAGAGAGATTCTTAGTTATCGTTTCTGATGTTATGGCACAGATGTCCAATGATCCGTTTTTAGCCTCTATGGCTATTTTGCGCACTGCTTCGGTAATTTCCCATCTTGAAGAGTAACTTATTGCCAGACATAGAGTTAATCCGGTGCAATGAGCGGTGTCGCTCATGCATTGGCACAGGCGATTGTAGGCTTCTTCAGGCATACGGCTGAAATCACCAATCATCGTCAGTCTTACGTTATTTTTTATCAAGTCGGGAGTTTCTCGTTCAATAGCAATAACTATTAAATGCATGAGAGCATCAACCTCTTCTTTTGGACGATTCCAATTTTCTGTTGAAAAGGGGATGAACACCGTCTGATAGGCGTCCATGTCGGCCACCTCACCGGCAATAGCGGGGCGCGCGGCCTCGTCCTTCATCTCCACCGAGGAGCGGCTGTCCGCGTCGCGCCAGTCAAGGTCCGCATCGGTGTAGGGGACGGTGGGCGCAATCTCGAAGAGGTCGGCGCCGATGGAGGCGGCCAGGTCGCGCGCCACCCGTGCGGTGACGCCGCTTGCGCTGAAGTAGGCAACGAGGGTCTTTTCCATGAGATGGTCCTTTCTGCGTGTCGGACGCGCCCGGGCGGGGCGCGCGGTTTCTGTCATGCC
>CAZBUT010000345.1:0-1879 GCA_964495165.1 uncultured Muribaculaceae bacterium
GAAATTGGCTATAGTCCCCGTGCCGGTATATAAGTCATATACCAATTCGTTGCCGGTAAGATTGGCGAAGTTTCGTGCCACTTTATACAGCTCGTAGGCTTGAAGAGAATTTGTCTGATAAAAAGATTTTGCTCCAACTCTGAAACGCAGCCCTTCCATCTCTTCCTCAATATAATCTTTGCCTCTGTATGTGATTATTTCTTGATCTGAAATTGTATCATTGACTTTGAGGTTGATTACGTATTGTAATGATGTGATTTCCGGGAATTTGTCGCTGACTGCTTTAAGTAGAGAATTAATCTTTTCGCAGTCATTTTCTCCAAATACCATAACAGCCATGATTTCGCTTGTAGATGCTATACGTATCATGAGTGTACGCAGTAGACCCTGTTGTGCTCTAAGATCGTAAAACGAGTAGCCGTGTTCTTTGCCAAATTGTTTGATAAACAGTCTCAGCCGGTTGCCGAAGTCATCTTGCAAATGACAACGTTTAATGTCGAGTACTTTGTCAAATGCCCCCGAGATATGAAATCCGGCAGCGTCACGATCCGGGAAATTTTCGCCACTGCGCATTTGTTCAAATGTGAGCCACATTTTATTAGAGAATGTGTACTCCATTTTGTTTCTGTATTCCCAAATGTTTTTAGAGCCGAGTATCGGGGTAATCTCCGGGATGTCTATTTTTGCAATACGTTCAAGTGCGTCCTTTACTTGTTGTTGCTTGCATTTGAGTTGAAACTCATATGGTAAATGTTGCCAACGACAACCTCCGCATGTGCCGAAATGCTCACATCGTGGCTCTTGTCTCATCTTTGACGGTGTTATCATTTGGTGTATGTGCCCCTCGGCGTAAGATTTCTTTTTCTTGTCGAGTTTCACGTCTACAATGTCGCCCGGTGCTCCGTATGGAATGAATACCACCATGTCGTTTACTCTTGCCAAGCTGTTGCCCTCGGCTGCCACATCTGTAATCTCCACACTTTCGAGTATGGGAAGTTCTTTTCTTTTACGTGCCAATGTTGTCGTTTTTTATAATTTGACTGCAAAGCTACACATTTATGCGAAAAAAAACATGGTTTCTCACAATTTCTTTGAAAATAATTTCAAGTCTCATTTTTATATTGTAAATTTGCGCTACTCTCTCCATGTATAAACACAAATTTTATCTCATACAAATAATTTAACTAACACTATCAACTAATGAAAAGAGTTTACACATTCGGTGACGGAAAAGCCGAAGGTAATGCCACGATGAGAAACCTTCTCGGTGGTAAAGGTGCAAACCTTGCTGAAATGAACTTGTTGGGTATGCCCGTTCCTCCGGGATTCACTATCACAACAGAAGTATGTACAGAATACACTCAAAAGGGTCGCGATGCCGTAGTTGCTCTCATTAAAGATGAAGTAGAAGCATCTATCGCTCATGTAGAGGCATTGACAGGTAAGAAATTCAATGATCCTTCAAATCCCCTGCTCGTGTCGGTGCGTTCAGGTGCTCGTGCATCTATGCCCGGTATGATGGATACTATCTTGAATCTTGGTATGAACGATGCAACTGTTGCATCTCTTGCTGAAAAAAGCGGCAATCCTCGTTTTGCTTGGGATAGCTACCGCCGTTTTGTTCAAATGTATGGTGACGTTGTGCTTGGCATGAAACCAAAGAGCAAAGCCGACATCGACCCGTTTGAAGCTATCATGGAGAAAGTAAAAGAAGAAAAAGGCGTTAAGCTTGATACCGAGCTTGAAGTTGCCGATCTTCAATCGCTTGTAAAACAATTTAAAGCTGCTGTAAAAGACTTTACAGGCAAGGACTTCCCCGATAGCGCATGGGAACAACTTTGGGGTGGTATTTGCGCCGTATTTGACAGCTGGATGAACG
>CAZBUT010000346.1:0-1871 GCA_964495165.1 uncultured Muribaculaceae bacterium
AAGTGATAATACGCAATCACAGCGCCCGCATCCTGGAAGTTACGCGCGAATACGCGGTAATTGAAAAGACCGGGCACTCCGACGAGACAGAAACTTTGTTTGAAGAATTAAAACAATATGACATTAGGCAATTTGTGAGAAGCGGACGCGTTGCAGTGACTAAATCTCCAATTGAATATGTCGATCAATTCATCGAAGAACAAAATCGGCGCAAAGCAGACATCAAATAATGACGCAAGAAATTTTAAAGGAATACGTGCATGAGTATTACCTCAATGCCAGTGAAACCAATGCCAAGCAAGAAATGCCCTTGACGTTACTTGCTCAACGGGTCATTGAAGTCGCAACAGAACATGCCGATATCATAGGCGTTGGGTATGACGTAATGTTAAACGACAATCTCGCTTGGGTTTTAAGCCGCATGACAATACAAATGCATCGAATGCCGCGAGTTAGAGAAAAATACAAGCTCCGCACTTGGATCGAAAGCTACAACCGACATTTCTCTGAACGTAATATGGAAATTCATGGCGAGAACGACGAGACGATTGGCTACGTGCGCACAATATGGTTTGCAATTGACATGAACACGCGCACTCCGGGTGATTTGTCAAAATTGGAGTCTTTAGCTGTAACTGTATCTGAAAGACCCTGTCCAATAGCAAAGCAGGGACGTTTGAAACCCGTTGCAGAACCCACTCACGTTGGAGAATACCGATTCAGATATAGCGATATTGATTTCAACCGGCATGTAAATAGCGTTCGCTACATGGATCTGTTATTAAATCAGTGGCCTTTACTCTATCATGAAACCCATGACATAGAACGGTTTGAAATAGCATATCTTCACGAAACGCATTTCGATGACATAGCGAAAGTGAGCATTTCACAATCCGGCAACATAGCCGATGCCGAAATTTCATGCGGAAATGAAGCCTGCTGTCGCGCAAAGATAGCGTTTAAATAAGAAAATGTAATTAAATACAATAAATTAGTTGCAATATTTTTTAAGTTAGCAATAAAAAGTGTAAATTTGCAACGGAATTAAAAGTCTAATAAATTATGGCAAAAATGAATTTTGGCGGAGTTGAGGAAAATGTAGTGCTCCGCGAAGAATTTCCTTTGGAAAAAGCAAGAGAAGTACTTAAAGATGAGACAATCGCAGTAATCGGCTACGGAGTACAAGGTCCGGGGCAAAGTATGAATCTTCGTGACAACGGTTTTAATGTTATTGTAGGACAACGCCAAGGCAAAACATTTGAAAAAGCGATTGCCGACGGTTGGGTTCCGGGAGAAACACTTTTCAGCATAGAAGAAGCATGCGAAAAAGCATCTATAATAATGTGTCTTCTCTCTGACGCGGCAGTTATTTCAGTTTGGCCTACAATCAAACAATATCTCACTCCGGGTAAAGCATTATATTTCTCACATGGTTTTGCTATTACTTGGAACGACCGCACAGGCGTAGTTCCCCCTGCCGACATTGATGTAATACTCGTTGCTCCTAAAGGCTCAGGAACATCACTTCGCACTATGTTCTTGGAAGGTCGTGGTTTGAACTCTTCTTATGCTGTATATCAAGACGCAACCGGTCGCGCTTTGGATCGCGCACTTGCTCTCGGAATCGGCATTGGTTCAGGCTACTTGTTTGAAACCACAGTACAACGCGAAGCCACTTCTGACCTGACCGGTGAACGCGGCTCACTCATGGGTGCTATACAAGGTCTTTTACTCGCACAATACGAAGTGTTGCGTGAAAATGGACACACTCCTTCTGAAGCATTTAATGAAACTGTAGAAGAATTGACTCAATCATTGATGCCGTTGTTTGCTAAAAACGGTATGGATTGGATGTATGCCAACTGCTCGAC
>CAZBUT010000347.1:0-1849 GCA_964495165.1 uncultured Muribaculaceae bacterium
CTATAAAAACACCGCCAAGCAGGTTGTAGCTGCTGACACCGTCGATTGAATCGTAATCGTCGGTGCATGAAGCGGAAATCCACAGGTCGGCTGTTGTGTTTTGATGCATAGATGAGGCTACATCTTTTACCACGCCTATGATTTTGTATTCGCTTCCGTCGATGAGAAATTTCTTGTCAACGACATCGGTGGTTTTGAATAGTGTTTTGGCAAAACTTTGTGACACCACAGCAACTTTTGCGGCTGCTGTATAATCGACTGAACTGAATGGTTTTCCCGTTATAAATTCGAAATCATATACTCGCCAATATTCGGCATCGACATAAAGAGGGTACACAAGTGCCGTGGCATGTTGTGTAGATGCTTCATGAGGTTTGCTATCCCATTCACACACGATGCCGGTCACAGCCTCGACATTTTGCAACTTGCGCAGTTTCTCTATAAGAATATAGTTTGGAGTACTTTGCCAGTAATTATTGCTGGTTGTGTCTTTTGGCGTTCTTGTTACCGAATTGAGTATGAGGGTGCGGTCTCTTTTGTATTCGGGATACAGTGGCGCAAATTTTACATACAATATAACAAACAAGGTCATTGTCAGGGCGATAGACAGACCTGTGCCGGTGATGTAAATGCCTGAGAATAATTTATTCTGGCATATCATCGTCCATGCTTGTCTCAGATATAATGTTATTTTATTCATAGTCTAATGTAGATATCGTTATTAAATTGCATATCAGCCTACTTGACGTCCGTCAAAAAATCTCACAATGCGATTTGTTTGCCGAGCCTGTTCCTCGTTGTGGGTAACCATTACTATGGTGCTGCCGTCTGTGCTATTAAGGTCATGAAGTATTTCCATGACTTCTGCTCCCATTTTTGAATCAAGATTACCGGTAGGCTCGTCGGTCAAAATAATCTTTGGCTGCCCGATGATTGCGCGTGCGATAGCGACTCTTTGGCATTGACCTCCAGAAAGCTGTGACGGTAAATGGCGCATACGGTGGCTCAGCCCTACGCGTTCAAGCACTTCTTTGGCTCTGGCTTGCGACTCTTTATGCCCGATACCACGGTATATCAATGGCAGTTGCACATTATCGATAACATTAAGCGAGGGTATGAGGTGAAATGATTGGAACACAAAACCAAGTGTAGCATTGCGCAATTTGGCCAAAGCACTATCGCTCATTTGAGAACCTATGGCTTGACCGTTTAATTCGATAGAGCCGCTTGTTGGTGCGTCAAGCAAACCGATGATGTTTAGAAGGGTGGATTTGCCACAGCCTGAAGGTCCCATTATACTGAGAAATTCACCGCTTTCGACCTCTAAGTTTACATTTTCAAGTGCCTGGGTCTCAATCTCGTTTGTCCGGTATATCTTGTTGATACCGTTAAGTTTAATCATTGTCATGTTGTTATGTGTTTAATTATTTTAGTTTTACTGTTTTACTGTCAAATTGTTTCATGTCGCTTATCACGACTTTGTCGCCCTCGTTCAATCCGTCGATTACCTCGACTTTGTCATGGCTGCATTCACCTAATGTCACAGACCGGGATTCAAGCATATCGTCTGAGGTCTGCACAAATAGGGTATAAGTTCCCGGGCCTACATAGTAACCGGCATTTGGCAACCGCAAAACATTCTCTTTTATGGAGTTAATAACGTGTATGTCGACTTTCAAGCCTGAGCGCAGGCGATTATGGTTGCTATCTTCTAAATTGACGGTAAAAGATATTGCACCGTCTTTGCTCAAAGGGGTTACGCTGCCCACGGTGCCCGAAAGGTTTATGTTGCCAATTTCAACGATTACTTTTCCGCCGGCAGTGACGTAATTGCCGTAGGCATCTGCTA
>CAZBUT010000348.1:0-1845 GCA_964495165.1 uncultured Muribaculaceae bacterium
ATCGCATTGGCAATCAATTGATTATATTTTTAAGCCTATTTCACGACTGTCCCTATTATAGTTCTCCAAAATTAAAAATTTATCTGTAAGATGAAAAATCTAATCTAACTACAAGTGTTACTTAAACGGATCGATATCATCAATCGAAAATGACGCACTACCACCAGCCAACTCGACAATGCCTTTCATTACTGCCTCTACAGCATTCAATTGCAATTTGCTGCTAATATCGCAACACGATTCAAATACAGTGTCATTAAATATTCTCTCGGCAACAACCTTTGCCTCCTTCTTTTTATTACTCCGCAACAAGCTCAGTGCAACTATCATATTTATATGCTCATCATATATCTCCCCCTCATGATTATTATATTGATGTAATACATCGCCATAATCCCCCAGGCGGTAAAGAATTTCAAAATACAACAATAACCCTTTTTGAAGACCTTCGTTACGGTTATAACATGACAAAATTTCACGTGCCTGCCTATAATTCCCGTTAAACACATTTCTGTCAGCCCAATCGATCCATACAGTCTCACTTGGCGCTGTCTCTGATTGAATACACTTATCAAGGATTTCCTTTATATTTTGCTCGTCAATCACAAGCAGATAATCAATAACATCTTTATCAGTTTTATTGCGGGCTATATAATCTAATAACAAGGCGACAGCTTCATCGACCAGACCTCGCTCGATTTTAACGACAGCAAGCGTTTGCACAGCCAATGAGTCATCAGGGTTTTGTTTCACTCCCCGAGTCAATTGTTCATCAATATGGTCAAGATTCTCATTCTTCTTGAGCAAACATTGGGCTTTAATCACAATAGACGGCAATGAGTCGGCATCGATTGCAAGAGCATACTCAGCAGCCGTTATCGCTTTATCGACATTAAAATCATTGGCGTAATACTGAGCAAGCATTTCCCAAAATTGGACATTAAACGGCTCAATCATCGTGAGTTGTTCCATCATTTCAGCAGCAAACGCAAAATCATTATTGATTTCAGCCATTGTCGCGATCTCATAATACAACACCTGTCGGTATTCACATTTGCGCTTCAGTCTGTGAACATTTTCTTTCAACCAATCAAATGCATTCAATGCAGAAGCGACATCGACCAATTGTATGACCGTTTCATCATCAAACGTGTCATACTTGTCAATAAGCAAATCAAGTTGTCGTTTCACATCAACGGCATCTACAGATTCATTTCGCAATTTCAAGATATCCCATAATGCCGATGGCGTTTGAGCCGTTTCAATCATTGCGGTCACGCCTTCATCTATTCCTTGTGTGAAATAGAAATATCCACGACGTATTTTTAATGCCTCACTATGGGGATATACTCTCGTTCCATACAGCAAGACCTCCATTCTGACATAATCGTCATTCACATCTCCGGCATAATCAAATATCTCAACTAAAACATCTTCATCAAAAAACTCTGATGAAGATGTTTCGGTTAAAGATTTCTTAAATTGATTGTACAATAATACACGTTCGTCAATATCACCCATATCTATACAATTGTTTTGCAATTATCAGCAAAACAACATTTTATTTTTTCTGAGTTTTTTCCCAACTGTCTTTCAATGCGATTGTGCGATTGAATACAAGGCTATCTTCTGTTGAATCATAAGTTTGGTTGTTAATAGTGAAATTATCAACTAAATTCGTTAGTCCTTCTGAAAATGAGTAAGTTGATGTCGAAGTCAGGCTTGTAATCGGGTCCATTCAACCACAGGCCGGTTTCGGAATCGTACAGATTCCTGTACGTTTTGGAAGTACGGAAGTCCTGGAACAGGTCTTGAGGATCCCGACCTGTTTTTTCTGCCTGTTCT
>CAZBUT010000349.1:0-1828 GCA_964495165.1 uncultured Muribaculaceae bacterium
CGCCAATGAATCTTTATCAAGTTCACGAAGCACATCTCCAAGTGATGAATAGTCATTTGAAGTATATTTGTTTTTGGGGTCATTCAATGCGAAGAAAATCTCAGCTTGTTTTTCTGCTCCGGTATAATCTTTCAATGCAGCCTTATTCAAAAAAGCAATACGCTGAAGTTGGAAGTTTTTGGGGTCATTTTTCAAGAGAGAATTGGCCAAACTCAAACTTTCATTATACAATTGACCGTAATACAAAAGGACACTGTAACGTACTTTGTCTTCGGTGAAGTGATTGGGATTTTCAATATATTTACCGTAAGCGACAGCGGCCTTGGCCCATTGATCATTCTGATAATATTTTTCTGCCAATTCACGTTGAGCAAGAGCCGAGTTGGGTTGCAAGGCCAATAGTTCTTCCAATTTCTTGATTGCAAACTCAGGACTTACAGAGAAATATACATTAGCATATTTCACATAAGCCGGAACATTTTCGGGGTCAAAAAGAATGGCGTTTTCATACAACGCAGCAGCCTCGCCGGCAGCTTTTTCAGCAGCCTTTACATCTCCTTGGAATATAAGGTTGTATGGGTCTTTTTTGTCTGCTTTCTTTGCGCGTTCAACATATTTTGTTATTTGCTTTGCATATTTAACCGGATCGGCATTGTAATATGCACGTGCTATTGCTGTTTGCAACTCAGCATTTTTTTTGCCTAAATCATTTGCTTTTTTCAAGAAATCCTCAGCAACTTTTTCATTACCGTTCAATAATGCAATTTCACCTTTGCCCACATAGTTAAATCCATATTCAGGATTTGCGGCAATACCATTATCAAAATTAGTTTCAGCTGTCGCTTTGTCACCATTGCGCAATGCGATTTCACCTAAATAATAATACGCTTCTGACTTGTTGGTCGTAGCCTCATTTAATGTGCGATCAAGGATAGTCTTGGCATTACCCAACTGGTCGGCTTTGTAATACTCGATACCATCTTTGTAACCTTGCGCTGACATAGTCAAAGCGCCTCCTAACAATAAGGAAAACAAAAATTTGAATTTCATGTCTTGGTTTAATTTTATGTTTGATTAATTACTATTTCATTGCATTCTTATAATACTAATTCAGATTGACCATGCGTGGTTGCACTGTTGCCGGCAATATACCTGTCATCTGAATTATTTTCTGTCCTCTGAAACTTGTGACAAAAGAATAAAATCCATGAGCTATACTGCCATTAGCCGCTGTACTGATCATATACATCGAACGGAATAGCGGATAACTGCCGTCATATATACATGCCTGATAGGGTTTGCATGCCTCTATTTCATCATCACGGCGCACTTTCAACACTTTTACTCTATTATCAAAAGTTGTGATTGTTGTATCATTTTTTTCCAAGGAGCGTGCTCTCTGCTCATGTGATATCTCAGCAGAGCGCATATCAGAACTGATCCAACTCACGCCAATAACACCTATAGCGCCTTTTAGTTTTTGTACTGCTTCAAATACTTCATCATTTGAGTTTTGAGCATAAACATTTGGTCCAAATAACCCGCCATTTAGCAATGAGTCTCGCATATATTTTACTGTGCTTGAACCTTCGTGATCAAAAACCACCGAGATTTTTCCGGTCTTGTTTGGTCCAATTTCATTCCAATCAGTGACCTTACCCGACAATATTTCGGCAATTTCTGACTTTGACAAAATTTCAACAGGATTATCTGGATTGACAATCAAAGCTATTGCATCAACTGCGATTTTATTGGATCTGACATTGCGTCCCTTGTCTTTTATGTACTGCTTTTCCTGCGCAGTCAACTCACGAGGAATAACTATGAG
>CAZBUT010000350.1:0-1804 GCA_964495165.1 uncultured Muribaculaceae bacterium
GGTCGGTGTCCGATGCAAGCGACTCGTCATGTGTGACGATGACAAACGTTTGCCCCATATCTTTACGCAGGTTGAAAAACAACTTGTGCAGTTCCTCGCGGTTTTGCGTGTCAAGGCTTCCCGACGGCTCATCGGCAAGAATCACTTTGGGGCGGTTGACAAGAGCGCGAGCCACTGCGGCGCGTTGGCGTTCTCCTCCCGACAATTGCGCGGGTCGATGCTCTCCACGATCCGACAACCCTAAATAGCCTATCAGATCCTTGGCGCGGGAAAACGCCTCGTTGCGCGACACTCCGCCTATGAGCGCAGGCATTGCCACGTTCTCAAGCACCGAAAACTCAGGCAACAGCTGGTGAAACTGGAAGACAAAACCTATATTGCGGTTACGGAATTGTGCCAAACGGGCATCTTTATACGACATCACATCTTCGCCGTCATACAACACACTGCCACGATCGGGACGTTCAAGCGTTCCTATTATTTGCAGCAACGTCGTTTTACCTGCTCCGCTCGGTCCCACTATCGACACGATTTCACCTTGGTTTATGTCAAGGTCGATACCGCGCAGCACCTGCAATGAGTCAAAACGTTTATGTATGTCGCGTATGGTTATCATAATTTTTGTCCTGTCAATCGGTTTACTGTATAAGCTGCAAGCATCATGCCAAAAATCGCCGGCAACCATGCCACCGTGCCGAAGCTCGACACTTTATTTTGCATTTCATCGGTCAATGTGAGTGACGAGCGCCGTGCCTGTTCGGTGCTGAACACCACTTTGACTCCTCTTGTGATGCCTTTCTGCTTCAGTCGCTGACGCACCACGCGAGCCAACCCGTCGTGATAGGTATCGGCAATATCGGCATATTGCACCTTAGAGGGATCTACTCGTCCGCCTGCACCCATTGATGATATAATCTTTATCTTGCGTCGGTAACATTGTTCGATAAGTTCCACCTTGGGGGCAATCGAGTCTATGGCATCGACCACAAAGTCGGGTTGCAACTCATCAAGCATTGCTTCAACTCCATCGGCTGTCACAAACCGGGCTATTGCATTTACGTCACACTCGGGATTTATCTCCCTGATGCGCTCTTTCATCACCTCTACTTTTGGACGTCCTATTGTCGAAATCAATGCAGGAAGCTGGCGGTTTATGTTGCTTTCGGCCACAACATCGGCATCTATTATCGTCAATCGTCCCACTCCGCAACGCGCCAACATCTCTATGGCATAACTGCCCACACCGCCTGCCCCCACTACAGCCACATGACTATGTGAAAGCGTTTCCATTGCCTCTTCGCCGAGAAGCAACACTGTGCGTTGATTGTAAGGCGTCATCACCATGAGTTTATATTGAGTAGCGAAGTTAAGAATTTTATCCCATATATACAAAAAGAGAGCCGCCCCACAAAACAGATGCGAGGCGGCTCATTATCATGTCTCGGCGTTGTGTCAATTCTTGATCATCACGCGAGAGCTCTTGCCGTTTTGAACTTTGATATAAATACTCTTCCCCATTCCAGAAAGAGACATCTCCGCGCACTGTAATTGTGGGTATATCGGGCGGTGGGGTAAACGGTTCATTAAGCCACTTTTCGAGGTCTATTTTCGTAAAAGTGTTCAATCTGAGCGATACAACAAGGTTTACCAAAGCCGAAAAGGAATTTGAGATATACCGCAAACGAGAAATGGATTTACTCGAAAGTGATTTTGATAGGGAAATAAAGAAGTTGAAAGAAAAGTAGAAATTTACTCAACCTATCATATAATATGCAAAAACCACACTTTTTCTATATTTTATGAT
>CAZBUT010000351.1:0-1095 GCA_964495165.1 uncultured Muribaculaceae bacterium
CGGGATATATGCCAAGTTCAACACCTCCCTCGGTTGCCGCTCTCACATAACGCATAGCATAGGCAATGCCACAGGAACATAACGCCGTAGCAGCACCCATTAGGCGTTCTTCAATAACAGCAGCCTTACCAAGAGCGCCAAATACAGATTTTATTGTCTCAATTTGATCGGCTGTAGCATTGGAACTATGGCTGATAAATGTCATGCTTTGGTGTATGGCGATCGCGGTATTTGGTATGGCACGGAATATAACCGCATCACTGCCGGCAGGCAACCAATCGCGTATCGCTTCTATCGTGATTCCAGCCGCAATAGAGAGTATTATTGATTTTGAAAAATCTGCAACGGGAGCGATCCCTTTCAATACAGGCTCTACAAGCCAAGGTTTCACCGCCAGCAAAACCACATCGGCATCTTTCACTACATCTCCATTATCAACCGATGCAGCTACAACGGGGAACTCCTCTTGCAATGCCGACAGTTTCTCGGTCGACAAGTCGGCAACACCCACGTTTATATCCAGGGTGCTACATGCCAATCCGCGTGCGATTGCGCCACCCATGTTGCCGGCACCAATAATTCCGATTTTCATACAGATGATATGTTATGCGCCAAGTGCGCGTTTGAAACGTTTAATAAAATCCTCGGCTTGCTCCATTGTCAAGACAAGCGGTGGCAACAGGCGTATAACGTTTGTGCCGGAAGCACCGGTAAACACGCGTTCTTCTTTAATGAGACGGGTGCGCAATTCTTTCACCGGATAATCAAACTCCATGCCTATCATAAGCCCCTCGCCTCTCACCTCTTTAATTTGCGGTATCTTTAAGAGTTCAGTTTTGAGGTAATCTCCTACTTTGCGGGCGTTTTCCACCAAGTTTTCAGCCTCAAAAATCTCAAGCACGGCAATAGCAGCCGCACACGCAAGATGATTGCCTCCAAATGTAGTGCCGAGCTGACCATATACGGGGGTAAACTTGGGGCTGATGAGGATTCCGCCCATAGGGAATCCGTTGGCAATTCCCTTTGCCATTGTTATAATATCGGGACGAATACCGGAATGTTGATGAGCAAAGAAGCGTCCAGAACGTCCGTAAC
>CAZBUT010000351.1:1105-1781 GCA_964495165.1 uncultured Muribaculaceae bacterium
TCCGTAACCCGACTGTATCTCATCGAGAATCAACACAGCGCCATGCTTGTCACACAGCGAGCGTAATCCTTCAAGAAATGCATTTGTAGGAATGCGTATTCCGCCAACGCCCTGAATGCCTTCAACAATCACAGCACACACGTCACCTTTTTCAAGTTCGGCAGTCACTGCATCAAGATCGTTCAAGGGCAAAAATGTCACATGATTGTTGGCATTAATCGGAGCAACGATTTTGGGATTATCGGTAGCTTCAACAGCCAAAGAAGTACGACCGTGAAAAGCCTTTCCAAAGGCGATGACACGTGATTTGCCGGTGTGAAAAGAAGCCAATTTAAGAGCATTTTCATTGGCTTCCGCTCCTGAATTTATGAGAAACAATTGGTAATCATCGTAGCCCGACATCTTGCCCAACTTATCGGCCAATTTCTGTTGCAAACCATTGATCACCGAATTGGAATAAAATACCAACTTTGAAGCCTGCTCTTGCAAAGCATTGAGATAATGCGGGTGGGAATGACCTACCGATATAACAGCATGTCCTCCATACAAGTCAAGATATTCATTACCGTCGGCATCATAGGTATAACACCCTTTCCCCTTAACAATCTCTATGTCAAATAGCGGATATACGTCAAATAATTTCATTTTTCAGCTATGATTTTGTTATTTACACGCA
>CAZBUT010000352.1:0-1779 GCA_964495165.1 uncultured Muribaculaceae bacterium
AACAATGCAAGCACCACGATAATCATTGTTCGTTTGGAATCAATGCTGTCATGAATGTGTACGCCCGACGTTGACGTGTCTCGGGGCGTAAACAGGAACGTTTCAAATCCGTCAAACACCGACCGGAATGCTTGCAATCTTCCGCCGGGTTCAAAATTGGGTTTGATCTTGTCCAAATATTTTCTTAACGCTTTCAAAATATCTTTAATTTAAGGGTAAATTATTCTAATTCTTTGCGGAGGTAATCAAGTCCCTCTCTGACAATTTTCTGTATCTCTATTTTTGACGTATCGACATATTCACATAACGCCAAATCCTCAGGAGCAATCTCATATATTCCGAGTTTCTCCATATCATCTATGTTACGCGAAATTATGGCTTTTAGTAAATATTCCGCCATTATATCCATGGGCAACACCTTGTCATATTCGCCCGACATAATCATTGCACGACGACTTCCCAAGATGCGGGCATCAGGCGCAAATTTACGTTTTTTCAAAAAATGCCCGATGAACGAACGGTTTACACTCATTTTACTTGCATTCAACGATGCCCACCCCATAAACTCGGCAACATCATCACCTTCGGGGATAATGGTAATCTGCCTATAGGGATATCTCAAATAGTCTTCTATTCCAACTTTAACTCCGGTCAACACATTACCGGAAATGATGCGTTTATGACACTTGCTGTCGCTTATATTGTTTTCGATAAGCGACTTTATGTCGGCACCTATAATTGTATGTACATATTCGGGATTTTTAGTTTCTGAACCGGTTACGGCTATTGTCACATTTTGAGGGACAATTCCTGTAAGCAACAACGTTCCAAAACGAGAAACCGTCAACAAATCAAGCGTCCACACTATTTCTCCTTTATTGACAGGAGCAATATTTGCCACCTGTATTCCTGCGTTTCCGGCCGGATGGCAACCCTGCACAATGACGGTTTCTATATTATCCTCGTCATATATAGGTGTTTCTTTTCCATTACCGGCTTTTACACCTACATACACTTTACCGTCGGTCAATTTAGCGAGTGCGCGAAGACCTACCGTTATCTCATTGCGTTTATCATTCAAAAGCAAATCAAAATCGGGAGCCAATGGCGACGAATCAAAAGCAGTGACAAATATGTCACGAGGAGTTTTATCAGTGGCGGGAACGATATCGTAGGGACGTTGGCGCAACATGACCCACAGACCCGACTGTTGCAATATATGCATCAATCCGTCACAAGTGCCCATGTTTACAAGCCCATGTTTTTGCACTGCGTTGCTACCTGCATCGATATCAATAACAACACGTTCTATTTTGCGACGCTCACCTCTGACGATGGCTTTCACATATCCGCTTGCCGGAGCCACTAATTTAACCGATTCATTATTCTTATCACGGAGCACCGGGCTGCCGGCAAAAATATAATCGCCTTCTTTCACCTCGGGCTTGGGAACAAAGCCGGGATAATCGTCAGGAATGATTGCGCATGAGTGGGGTTTGGCATTAGAGAGCTTGGCATAATCTGCCTCGCCTATTATATTAATGTCAAGACCTCTTTTTAGAGTTATCTTTAAGCTCATGATATTTAAGATTTATTATTTACGCAAAGTTACCCATTTAATTCCGAATAATTGGTCACTTTTTCCTGAAATTATCATTTTGCATGTGTCAAAAATTGTTATCATAGGTTTGGATAAAAACCGTGTAGAAATGCGCATTAACGTTATTTATACGGGGAGATAAGAAAATTTACAAGGCAAAAATTTTGATAGTTGAAAAT
>CAZBUT010000353.1:0-1747 GCA_964495165.1 uncultured Muribaculaceae bacterium
CGCCATTATTATCGATTGGGTTGCATCGGGTGCTACAGAATAGACATATCCGATGCCACCGCCGTCGATGCGTATCTCATCGGCAAGCGTTGAGACAAGCAATGCCGAAGGTGAATAGGTTTCGTCGGTGTAATTACCTATCTTTGAAGGGTCAAGCAAAACGGGAAGACTGCGTTTTTGCTCGACATTATAGACAGAGGCGGCAGTTATTCCGTTGACCGAAGCCGTTGTACCTGTATATATCATCGCTGTTGCAGCAGCACGGTCGGCACCACGCCCATACTCCACATTTTCAAATGTCACGCCTTCTTGCATCAGACGTTTAAACCCGCCTTCGCCAAAACAGCTTTTGAGCAATTGCAGATAATCTTCGCGCAGACCGTCAACCATTATCCCCACAACAAGCGTAGGCCGCTTGGCAGGAGCCTGAGCGGCAATACCCATCGTCACCACCGAGGCGACAATGGCCAACATAAGACGGCTTGTTATACGGTTTTCTTTGCGCATATATTTATATACAAATAGCTTGCCGACCGGAAAAAGCTACATAGCATCAATGGCAGAAAAGCCGCATTTCCCGACTGTCCGAGGTGATGCCATGCAATCATCAACACGATTAGCGATGCAAAGTTAACAAAATGATAGCACTTTAACAGCAACTTGCATTTTTTTAACCATATCAGCGCAGCGGGCACAAAACACAACGGATTGAGCCACACATAGAGATAATTGGGTGATGTGGCTTCATGGACCGAAACAAATATAAGAAACGTGAGCAGGCTACCCATTAGCCCGAATACTGTAAACACCGCTGCATCAACCCATTTTGTCACTCGCCGACGGTGCAAGTCTCGCAACGTTGCCGCCAACACAAGCAACAGCAATACGATACACACTGTCATAGGAGTCAGATACCATGGCGTCGGTGGCAACTGCGATCCGCCCACACGCCCCTCGTTCAACACAATTGTATTTGCCACCAATGGCTTTGGACTTCCTGTCGAATCGGCAACCGTTGCTGTCGCAAGCATCTGTTCCAGAGCCTCCGGCGCAAACATTTTTTCCCGTAAAGGCAATTCATAATCCAGTCCTACCCCTAATGCCAAATCTATACCAAACTGATACCAAGGATAATTACGGTGGAAATAACGCATCTCGTCACGGAATGTCCAATGCCGGGACTCGGGCAACGCCAATTCGCCAAAACTTATTGTATCGCCTATTGCACGTTCTACAATCTCAATCGGCCGGGTCGCACAATTATTCTTTACATAATTATATCGGTATACGCGGTTTTCCGGGCGCAAATTTATCCCGATAAGCTCAACCACACGAGATGCCTGTCCGGGAGAGAGCGCAAGTTCCTGCTCCACCACTCGCCTATCGGCATACATATATTCACGCATAAAATGCGAAAACGGATATGCACCCACGCAATAATCGGTTTCACCCTTTACAAATCGATATACAAAGTTGGGCGAATCAAAGTCAAACAACCCATAATTTACTGCAAAATCACCGTTAGCCGTCTGAATGCGCAATGCTGTATGTCCACACAATTCATACACCTCATCACCTGCATGACAAGTGATGACACTGACTTTAGGCACGCTGTCGTTAACGGCCGCATTCATAGCACCGGCAACAAACACCATGAACAAAAGCATATATACATTTTTCAGCATAAGCAAAATTTAAGGGAATTTCTATAAATTCCACGAATAAGTTAAACAATAGATAACGGGAA
>CAZBUT010000354.1:0-1745 GCA_964495165.1 uncultured Muribaculaceae bacterium
GTCTAATGCAGCACGTTCGTTTGTGTAATATGGGATAATACTTGCTTCGGGGTAAATATATTCAAATACTCCAATTTCCTGGTTCATTATATTTTCAAAGCTATCGTCACAAACGACCGTAGCCAACCCCGATGTAGTGGTATTTTTTGTTTTGCCTACACATGATGACATTAAAACCACCAACGACAATAACAATATGCTATAAACTTTTTTCATTGCTATTCTTTATATTCGTGAATCGATCCCTTTAAATTGGCGATACGCACGCCACAAACCATATAACACAAACATAATGCCTCCCGGCCAACGCAACCATTCAGGCATCCAATAGAAATAACCACTCAATACCAAAAAACCCATTCCGACATAGATTATAATCATAATCACGCCAAAAAGAGTCCTGAATAATTTAGGCATTGATTTCTTATTTGTATTATCACTCATATACTTGTGTTTCAATCATTAAACGTAAAGAGTTAAACCGTCAATATAACATATTTCACAATCTTTGATGACGGCACACTTCTTGCGTTTGTAAAGTTAAACAAAAAACTTCTATAAAAGTGCGCTTTAACCCACATATTATAATCTATTAACACCTATTTAATAATGGCTCTGCGCTTATTTATCTATATTTGCATACAAATATTCATGATTATGAACGCACCTCTTGCCGAGCGATTACGGCCAAATACAATTAACGATTATATAGGACAGACTCATCTTGTGGGATCAGACTGCATTCTTCGCCGAATGATCGACTCAGGAAACGTATCCTCTTTCATATTATGGGGTCCCCCCGGAGTGGGGAAAACGACATTGGCACGTATTATTGCCAACACAACAAAATCTCCTTTTTACACACTTAGCGCAGTACATGCAGGAGTAAAAGACGTAAGAGAAGTTTTGGAACAATGCAAAGCCGATTCACGCAGCATGTTCTCGACAGGTCGCCCGATTTTATTCATCGATGAAATTCACCGATTCAACAAGTCTCAGCAAGACAGTTTATTGGGAGCCATAGAAAGTGGCATTGTAACTCTGATAGGCGCAACTACCGAAAATCCGTCGTTTGAGGTAATCAGACCTCTACTCTCTCGAGCACAAGTATATGTACTTAAACCGCTCGACGAATCAGAGTTGCAAACATTGTTGCAACGAGCTTTGACAACAGATGAAATACTAAAAAAGCGCAAAATCAAAGTAGCAAGCACTACTGCCCTATTCAGATTCTCTGGAGGTGATGCACGCAAGTTGCTTAATATCCTTGATCTGCTCGAGCAATCAACCGGGCATGACGAAGATATGATTATTGATGACGAACTGGTCACAAAACGCTTGCAAGAAAACCCGGCGGCTTTTGACAAAAACGGAGAAATGCACTATGACATAATATCAGCATTTATAAAAAGTGTGAGAGGAAGCGACCCTGATGCGGCAATATATTGGCTTGCACGACTCATTTCCGGAGGAGAAGACCCTGCATTCATAGCCCGAAGACTTGCAATTCTCGCTTCTGAAGATATTGGTTTGGCAAACCCCAACGCCATGTTGCTTGCAAATGCGACATTTGACATTTTGCAGAAAATAGGCTGGCCGGAGGGACGCATTCCTCTCGCCGAATGTACTATATATCTTGCTACGTCTCCTAAAAGCAATTCTGCATACATGGCAATAAACTCTGCACTTGAGCTTGTAAATTCGACCGGAGATCTGCCTGTGCCATTGCATTTTCGTAATGCTCC
>CAZBUT010000355.1:0-1727 GCA_964495165.1 uncultured Muribaculaceae bacterium
ACCGAGCAAATACTCTTGCTTGATACGGTTTTCCCAATCACCACCATACAATTGATGTGTAATAGGACGGTCAAATTCGCTGTTCATATCAAAGTCAGTATCCATCAGATACAACTTCATACGGCCAACATTAACGCGCCAGATGTGTGAATATATGATACGTCCGGGATATGGAACTTCAAGTATTACAGGAGCACCATTTTCATCACATACCTGCTCAATAGGCAACTGGTTGAAGTTTTGAGGCTCGTAGTTTGCTATTTGCTGACCGTCAACCGACAATGTCTGTGTAAAATAGCCGTGACGATAAAGGAAACCTACCGCAGTCATGTCAATGCAACTGTCAGAAGCCTCTTTTATATAGTCACCGGCAAGCACACCAAGACCGCCTGAATAAATTTTCAACGCATTGCAAAGACCATATTCCATTGAGAAATAAGCAATTGAAGGAACATCTTTACGCATAGGTTTCTTCATGTATTCCTTAAAAGAAGCGTAAACCTTCTCGATACGCAACATCAACTCCTTATCGGCAATGATTTCTTGAAGACGTTCAAAACTGAGTTGTTGCAACAACATAACGGGATTTTCTCCAGTGGCACGCCACAAGTCAGGATTAAGCTCACGGAAAAGAGATTTTCCTTCGCTATTCCATACCCACCACAAGTTTTTGGCCAACTCCTCAAGCGGTTTGAGAGCCGATGGCAGGTCAGAATTTACAGTAATGTCACGCCAAGCGGGTGCATTAGTGTTACTTACTTGTAATTTCATAAGTTTTTAATAATAAATTGTTTAATAATTTTCCTTGTTTTATATCTCTACACACATTAATTGCTTCCGCAGTAAAACGCTTCAATCTATCGACTAAGACCAAAACTTTACTTATTGCGGTTATGTGCATTTTCTATAGCCACCTTAAATGCGTCATGATAATAATTGATAAAGTTGCTCCACGCCGCAGCCGCAGCTGTAGCCATTGCCGACTTGCTAATCTGTGATGTAACTAAATCATCATTACCGGCAAGTCCATGCAACGCGTCAGCAATTTTATCTGCTACCACGTCGTAATTACAATCACCTCTATCGATAACATTCACGCCACATTCCACAAAATCATTATTATATGTAGCTATGATCCATTGTCCAAATCCCGACAATGATGTTGTTATCGTTGGCACCCCAAAAGCCACACTCTCCAATGGAGTATAACCCCAAGGTTCATAATATGACGGAAATACAGTCGCATTCATACCTATAACAAGATCGTAATAAGATGCATTAAATATTCCATCATCTCCATTAAGATAACACGGCACATATATAACCGTCACTTTCGACTGCTTGTCATTGACAAACCCTATGCCATGAATGCGATTGATTATCGGATCACAATCCATATTATTGAGCCAATGTGTTATCACCGGATCATCAAGACGACTCTTTCGCTTCATGCCAACAGCCTTTGCCAAATCGGCACGAGGTTCTTTTACCCATGCCGGAACCATAACAAAAGCAAGTATATTTTTAGACAATGATTTATCTGCTAAACGTGTCATTGAATCCAAGAACAGATCTATGCCTTTGTTTCTGTATTCACATCGCCCTGATGTCGCAACGATAAATGTTTTATCGTCTTCATATTTGCATCCGGTTAACGACGAAGCAACATTCAGCAATTTCTCGCGCGCAAATTTACGTACATCGGCATATTTACCCTTAGCCGGGAC
>CAZBUT010000356.1:0-1724 GCA_964495165.1 uncultured Muribaculaceae bacterium
ATCAGCGTCCGAGCCATGCTATTTTGTCGCATTCAAGTTTTAGCGGACAGTAATAATCATATTATAAATATGTGCTTAAAATGCTGAAGGCTTTAATGCCAAACCGACTCTTTCTTGAAGCCCGAAAAGCAGATTCATATTGTGTACAGCCTGTCCTGAAGCGCCTTTTACAAGATTGTCGATCACAGACGTAATCAACAACTTTCCGTCAACTTTTTCAAGATGAAGAATACACTTATTGGTATTCACTACATCTTTCAAATCGGGAGCTTTATCTGTTACAAACGTAAAGCTATGGTCAGAGTAATATTCTTCATACAATCGGCGTATCTCTTGAAGTTCGATAGGACAGTCCATATAAACGATAGCCATTATGCCACGAGAGAAGCAACCTCTGACAGGGATAAAATTAATCTCTGATTTAAAACTGTTTTGCAACGTTCCCAACGACTGTTTTATCTCGGCAAGATGCTGATGACGGAATGGTTTATATATCGACACATTGTCATTGCGCCAAGAGAAATGAGAGGTTGCCGACGGTTTCACACCAGCCCCTGTGCTACCGGTTATTGCAGTCACATGAATCTCGCTATTCAGCAACAGATTCTTTGCAAGAGGCAATAAAGCAAGCTGAATGGCAGTGGCAAAGCAACCGGGGTTTGCAACATGACGCGCTCCACGCACAATACGCTTGCGATTCAGTTCAGGCAAACCGTAAACAAAATCATGCGTACCATCTTCTATACGATAATCAGTTGAAAGGTCGACTATGCGCAATTCATCTGGCACATTATGACTCTCCATAAACTTGCGTGTCTCTCCGTGGGGCGTGCAACAGAACAAAACATCGATCTCTTCCCATGGAGTTTGGTCGGTAAAGCGCAAATATGTCTCACCAATCAAACCTTGATGCACATCTGCAACAAGATTGCCGGCATTACTTGTACTGTTTACCCACTTTATCTCAACATCAGGGTGATTAATAAGCAATCTTATCAACTCGCCTGCGGTGTAGCCTGCGCCACCTATTATACCTGCTTTTATCATAATTTAAATTTGTTCGTCTTTATGGTTTGCGTAATATGCGCGCAATGCCGTTGCCGAAACCTTTATAAATCCTTTTGCATCATCGGCAGTCCAGCCTTTTTGAGTTTCGCCATATTCACCGAGCTTATTCTTCACCAAATCATCGGCACTTTCTACACCGACAGTAGAGAATCCCAATGGGCGAAGTTCGAGAATTGCCGTACCGTTGACATTGCGCTGTGAATTTACCAACATGGCTTCAATATCACGCATAACGGGTTCAAGATACTGGCTTTCGTGCAAGAACATTCCATACCAATTAGCCACTTGATCTTTCCAATATTGCTGCCACTTGCTGAGAGTGTATTTTTCAAGGAAACGGTGAGCGCCAATAATAAGCATTGGAGCCGCAGCTTCAAAACCCACGCGACCTTTTATACCGATAATCGTGTCACCGACATGCATATCACGACCGACACCGTAGGCTGCCCCTATTTCCTCAACCTTTTGAATCGCGGCAATCGGGTCGTCATAACGCACATCATTCACGGCTTTCAACTCGCCTTTTTCAAATGTGAGGCGTAATTGTTCAGTACCCTCTTTCTCACAATGTTTGAGATATGCCGATTCGGGCAGTCCTTGTGCTGAATCGAGAATTTCTCCGCCACAGATAGATGTGCCCCAAAGCCCTACATTAT
>CAZBUT010000357.1:0-1717 GCA_964495165.1 uncultured Muribaculaceae bacterium
TGATAACATCATAGTTATACGTTTTTTAAGTGAACTGTGATTAAGACTGTTGGCGATGGCCGCGAACCTTGCGCCGGCAGTCTTTTTTATTAAAAACATTTGATATTCCTCGTTATCAACTGAGTGTGCTTCAAGCACATTACTATCTGCTTCATATTCATGCAAGTCTTGCAATTCAGCCCGCATGAGCCAAGCTGCCGGATTAAACCAATTTATACAGATGACGACTTCTGCAATGAGCAAGTCGACCCAATGCCGGGCATCAAGATGAGATCGCTCATGAGCGACTACAAATTTGCCACACTCCAAATAATCGGTCTTACTCATAAATATCCAGCGGCCCCAAGAGAATGGGACATATCCGGCATGATCATGCAACACAATAACATAATTATTATCACACACTTTCTCGCTACTCATTACAAGCCATAATATGCGACCAAATGCTATAAACAACTTCAATATCATCATTAATACGCCTGTCATATATATACCAAGCAATAATGACAATACCGACACATCGGAAGTTTCAACCTTGTCTGCATTTTCCATAAATGTTGTAACAACGTTTCCAACCTCTACAGCAACAACACCATTATTGGAACTCATAAATGACGAGACAAGAAAAGCACAGGGAATTAATATCAGCGCAACAATGTATATTGACAGCAATACCATGCGATTAAAACGATAAAATGTTTTGCGCGAAAGCAAACATTTGTATATCACAAACATTAATATAATAGGTAGCGAGATACCCAATGAATAAGCAAACAACTGTCCCATGACTGCACTATTTATTATTTTCTCTTACTTGCTTGATAAGGTCGCGTATTTCATCGTCACTTAAATCCTCGTCCTTGAAAAGTGCACTTACAACACCCGACAATGAATTGTCGAAATAGCGTCGCATAACACTGCGCAAAGTCTTGCGGCTATACTCTTCACGGCTTACTTCGGCATGATAGCGGTAGGTATTGCCATATTGTTCATGACCCACATAACCTTTCTGCTCCAAAGCTCTGACAAATGTTGAAATTGTATTGAAATGAGGTTTAGGGCCGGGATATAGTTCCACAATCTGTTTTACATACATCGGCCCGCGTTCCCAAAAAAAGTGCATTAATTCCTCTTCTTTTTCAGTCAATTGTTTCATGTCGTTTTAATATTGATTTAAATACGGCACAAAGATAACTAAAAATTATAGTTTGCAAACTAAAAATATTAGTTTTAACTATTTTTTAAAGTTGAATTGTCTCTCAGATTTGGAAATATGTTAATATGTTCATTATAATAATGTCTAATTCAATGATTAATCGCACTGTAATAAAAATAGGCGGTAAGCATAAAAACCTACCGCCTATTTTATTATTGTAGTTGAGATTATTCTTCCACAGCAGCCTGCGCCGCAGCTACACGTGCTATGGGCACGCGGAATGGAGAACAGCTCACGTAATTCATGCCAAGTTTAGCACAGAATTTAACTGAAGAAGGTTCACCGCCATGCTCGCCACAAATACCGACTTTGAGTTCGGGTTTTGTTGAACGTCCTTTTTCAACTCCCATGCGAACGAGTTGACCTACACCTTCTTGATCAAGCACTTCAAATGGATCGGTCTTGATTACGCCGTTTTCTTTATAGAATTTCAAGAATTTGGGAGCGTCATCACGAGAGAAACCAAATGTCATCTGAGTCAAGTCATTAGTACCAAATGAG
>CAZBUT010000358.1:0-1682 GCA_964495165.1 uncultured Muribaculaceae bacterium
GGCGACATTGATGTGATTGTCAACAATGTTGGCGTAGGCAACTTCTCCCCTTTGACCGAAACAACCATTGAAGACTTTGACCGCACGATAGCGACAAACCTGCGCCCCGCATTCATCACCTCCCGCCGGCTTGCCTTGCACCGCAGCACAATTAAAGAAAATCCAAATACATTTGGCCGCATAATAAATATATGCTCCACAAGGCAACGCATGAGCGAAGCCGGCACCGAAGCCTATGCTGCTTCAAAAGGAGGTATAGAAGCCTTGACCCATGCTCTTATGATGTCGTTATCTCCATTGCACATAACCGTTAACTCTATATCACCCGGCTGGATAGAAAATCACAATTACGACACATTGACCGAAGCCGATCACTTGCAACACCCGTCACAAAGAGTCGGAAAACCCGACGACATTGCGAGAGTATGCCTCTTCATAGCCCACCCCGACAATGATTTTATAAACGGCGAAAACATCATCATCGACGGAGGTATGACCCGTAAAATGATATATGTGTAACACAACGAGAGACCTCAACAATACATTGAAGTCTCCCTTGAATCAGTTTTCACCGAGATAGCGCGCGACTGGCTACTTGGCAGAATCCTCCTCTATCGTACAGATACTCACTCTATTCCATGACGGTTCAGTGAACATGTCGCCAATACCCTGCCCCTCAGCCGTGATGCGAGCAGCAGATATGCCATATTTGCTTGTGAGCATTTTCTTTACCGCCTCGGCGCGTGCAGCAGCCAATTTTATGTTAAAATCAAGATTCCCTTCAGGCGAAGCATATCCTTTGACAATTACAGTAGCTTTCTCATGCTTTTTGAGATATATGGCAATCTGTTCCACATTAGGCTGTTGATCGGCTGTGATTATCGAACTGCCTTGGCGGAAGAACACATAACGCACGGTATTTAAAGTATTGGTGCTGTCCTTAACAACCTTAGGCTTTGCATTAAGACAATTTTCAAGATTCTGCGCCAATTGTGCGTTTTCCACTTCCATAGCGGCATTCAACACCATAGAAGCCTCAAGTTCGGCACGCAAGTCATTGATTTCGGCATTCAAAGCAAGCACCTCATCATAGTTATAGGGTTGTACCAACGCAAAACTATGAGTGCCATTGCTGTTGGCAAAATGATAGGTAATACCAGCTAAGACCTCCAATGCCGCTTGGTTGCTGCTATACTGAGACGAGTACCCGAGAGGCGCACTGAATTTCATATCGCCATTCATGTTCCAGGCTACCGAAGGCATCAAAGAGAATGTCCATTGACGGTCGCTGCCAAAATTGAAATTAAGATTTAAACCGGTGCGAGTGTACCACGAATTGGCATCATATACAGGAGCATAATAATGCAACCAGCCTACTCCCGCTACAGCTTCGATTTCAAAAGCCCGGGGCGCACCATTGTACCCGCCAAACAAGTTCATGAAATTAACCGTTCCAAAACCTCCCACAAGCTGATGTTCAAACGCATTTGAATTTTTTATGCCATACCAGTCGGCAGTATTGACCGACAACTGACCTTCAATGCCAAGACCTATAACCGGAGTAATCTGTTTGCGCAATTCCAATCCAAATGCACCTCGCATATTGCCCCAAAAGTCACTGCTGTTTAACGGAGTCACAGCTCCGCCTTTCAGCGTGAGCGACATATTGTCGGTTAGTTTGC
>CAZBUT010000359.1:0-1642 GCA_964495165.1 uncultured Muribaculaceae bacterium
ATTTTCTGATGCAAAGATATATAGACTTAATGAGTATTTCACACTAATATAATCATAATATAGATAAATTCAAGCTATACTAATACATAATCAGCTGTCATGCAGGAAGATTTATAATCTTATACACTTTGTATAATATAAATAGATTTATTATCTTTGTTCCGGAAATTCACCCAAAATCACACCCAATGAGAACGATTTTTTTCACATTATTTTCAATCATTGTCTTTGTGGCAAAAGCATCATCTACCTACCCCAATACTCTTGAAGAAATATTATCATTAATTGATGACGAGATTGAGATTAAAGAACAATATGTAGACCGCAGATTACAAAAGATAGATTCTTTGAAAATTCGACTTAATAGCAATGAAATATTACGCGTGTATGAGGAGATAGGAAATGAATATCGCACAATCAACATTGATTCTGCTTTAAGCTATTACTCTGCAGGGCTGCTACGCGCAGAAAACCTCGGTGACTCCGTTGCTATGCAGAGACTCTCTTTATCAAAAGCATCTATATTACCTGTAATCGGAGCTATCAAAGAAGGGGTAGAAATTTTTGACAGCATCAATCCTGATAATGTTTTTCCAGAAAACAAAAGGATATACTACGAATCCGGCAACCGGCTATTTTTCTATGTTTCTTCATTTTACAGCATTCCGGAGTTACAACGAACCTACATGAGGCGTGGCGCAATATTAACAGATTCGCTTTTACATGAACTCGCCACCAATTCGCCCGAGCATAATCTTTATGAAGCTCAACTCTGCTACATACATGGAGAAAAGGCTATTGCATCGGCACTGCTTGACGAAGCGATATCAACACTGCCATTATCCGATAATGTATTTGCAAGAGCGACCGGCATGAAAGCCTCACTGTCAATAGCATTAGGAGACACTGACAGCGCACTGTATTATTTGGCACTGTCTGCATTATCCGACATAGTTGGCGGCACTCTTGAAGGCTCTTCTTTGCAACGTTTAGGAACAGCATTATACGAAAAAGGAGAGATCGAAAGAGCCTATAAATTTCTTTTGACATCATTAGACAATGCAGTGGCATCAGGAGCAAAATTAAGGGCAATGGAGTCATCACAAGCCCTACCTATCATAGGGAAAGCATTTAAGCAACAAGATGATCTGAAACTAAAATGGTTATTAGGTTTGGTTGCCAGCCTTACCATAGCATTATCCGTGATAGTAGGCGTCATATTATATCTGCGCCGTGAGAAGAACAAACTCGAAATATTAAAAATGCGTTTATCAAAGGCAAACCATGTAAAAGAAACATACATCAGCCAATTTTTGAATCTATGCTCAATCTACATGGACAAACAAGAAGAGTTCAATAAAATAGCCATTAGAAAAATAACTACCGGTCAAATAGACGACTTGTACCAGACAATTAAATCCGGCAAAATGATCGATGAGCAAAATGCATCGTTTTACGAAATATTTGATAATGCGTTTATTCACATATACCCTACTTTTATTGATGATGTAAACGCATTACTAACGCCCGACAAACGCATAATCCTGCCAAATAACAACACTTTAAACACAGAGTTGCGCATACTCGCTTTCATGCGACTTGGAGTTGACGACAGCGCGCGCATATCTCGCTTTCTCGGGTT
>CAZBUT010000360.1:0-1591 GCA_964495165.1 uncultured Muribaculaceae bacterium
TTGCCCATGGTAATATTTTAAGCGTCGCAACTCAAAGGTAACCAAATAGGTGAATACGCTAATTTTTAGCGAACAGTAATAATTTAATAATATAATCCTTAAAGTTTAGACGAATTGAACCTACGTTCTACCTTTTGCAAAGTCAGGGGATAATTAACGAAAATATACCGAAATTTGGTAGACTTAGCATATAGTTGTTAAGTGGTTCCGAGATTTCCACAAAGGCATCAAAATACTGCAAATTAATACTTTGAATAGAAATTTCAATTCCTGATGACTCCTTTTTTTGTTTGATATATGCCACAGAATTACTAAATTTGCGGTAAATAACCCTATAAGACATGAAACAGTATCTCGAACTTCTCAACCACATAATGGAGCACGGGACACAAAAAAGTGACCGCACCAGAACCGGAACGCGCAGCGTATTTGGCTACCAGATGCGCTTCAACCTCGCCGACGGATTTCCAATGTTAACAACAAAAAAACTGCATTTAAAATCGATAATCCATGAACTGCTGTGGTTTCTCAACGGTGATACTAATGTTAAATACTTGCAAGAAAACGGAGTGCGCATTTGGAACGAGTGGGCCGATGAAAACGGAGAACTCGGCCACATCTATGGTTATCAATGGCGCAGTTGGCCCGATTACGCCGGAGGGCACATCGACCAAATAAAGGAAGTTGTTGAAACAATCAAAAACAATCCCGATTCACGACGCATCATCGTGAGCGCATGGAACGTAGCCGATCTTCCAAACATGAATTTGCCACCATGCCATGCGTTTTTTCAATTTTATGTCGCCGACGGGAAACTCAGCCTACAGTTATACCAACGCAGCGCCGATTGTTTTTTGGGCGTACCGTTTAACATCGCCTCATATGCTTTGCTACTCATGATGATGGCACAAGTAACAGGGCTTGAAGTCGGAGATTTTGTCCACACGCTTGGTGATGCACACATATATAACGATCACTTTGAGCAGGTGCGTGAACAATTGAGCCGTCAGCCTCGCAAGTTGCCTCGCATGGTTATTAACCCTGAGGTTAAAAGCATTTTTGATTTCAAATATGAAGATTTCTCACTTGAAGACTACGACCCGCACCCCCATATAAAAGCAAAAGTATCGGTCTAAAAAAGATTATGGCACAAATATCTATCATCGTAGCAATCACTCGTGACAACGCTATAGGACGCAGTGGCGATTTGCTATACCACATAAGCGAAGATCTAAAACGTTTCAAAGCAATCACAATGGGACATCCCATTATCATGGGACGCAAAACGTTTGAATCATTCCCAAACGGAGCTTTACCCGGACGCCGGAATATCGTCATCACAAGGCAAACAGACTATACAGCTCCAGGTATAGAGATTGCCGGGTCATTGCAAGAAGCATTTGACATCATAGAGGGCTGTGACGAAGCATTTGTAATAGGTGGCGGCGAAATCTACCATCAGGCTATGCCATTCTGCTCTCGATTGTATCTGACAGAGATAGACGCAAACATTGACAATGCCGACACATATTTCCCCTCCATAAACGACGACGAGTGGATAATAACCGAGCAAAGCGACGAACGCCATGAC
>CAZBUT010000361.1:0-1586 GCA_964495165.1 uncultured Muribaculaceae bacterium
CCTCAATGCGCCGAGATAGACCTCATTCGCCAATGGCTCATTCTCCAAAAAGAAGCTAAAGATTGGGGAACTTCTGTCACTACAAGTTCTGTTATCGCATCGATACTCAAAACTGGGAGCAATTGGTCGCATCAGTCACAAGGCTCTATTGTAAAGGTCGGTGACAACATAGTTACGCCAAACGTCATAGAGCAAACCACGGGATATTTCCGTTCCGACATTTCAAAGATGAACCCTTCGGGTGCAACATTATCGGTATATAAGACATCTGACACTCCTGCTTGGGGAGCTGTCTATTGTCAATACAGCAACGAGATGAGTCGTGTCACTCCGTCATCATGCGAAGCTGTTTCTATAGAAAAACGTTTATATAAGCAAACTGCGACAAGCAACGGTATGATATGGACTCCGGCCGACAGCATTTCAATCGGCGACCGCATAAAAGTTGAATTACTCATAAAAACCTCGCGCGACATGGATTATGTGACAATAATTGATGACCGTGCCGCTTGTTTTGAGCCTGTCGAGCAACTACCGACACCTATTTTTGCCGAAGGTCTGTTCTTCTATCGCGAAAACCGTGATGCGGTCACCAATATATTTGTAGACCGATTACCCAAAGGCACATACTTGCTATCATACCAAATGTTTGTCAACAATGCCGGAATATTCTCGGCCGGAGTTGCCTCAATTCAAAGCCAATATGCCCCGTCGCTTTCGGCTCATTCATCTGGCGAAATCATCTCTGTAAAATAGATTTGATCGACAAAAAGCATTGGTCTGTTAAGGATTAATAACATCATTTCAGAATTTGCATGTTAGGCATAAATTCGCTATTTTTGCGGAGTTTATACCTAACATGCATATTTTTAGGAAATTTAACGCCATAGCTCAACCTTGAACAACAACTATACTTTTAATGTCAATGAAAATTAATTTTAAAAAATGGGCAATTGCCTTAATTGCCACTTTATTGGCATTGCCTGCTTGGACTGAGACATCGCCCAAACGTGAGCACCGTGCAGCGTGGGTTACTACAGGATGGAGCATGTGTTGGCCCTCAACTACAGGAACATCTTCAAGCGTAGCCACATCTCAGAAAAATGAAGCTATCGGTTACCTGGATTTAATGCAGGAAAACGGATTCAACGCCGTTTATTTCCAAGTACGCAGTATGTGTGATGCAATGTATGCATCAAGCTACGAACCTTGGTCGAGCTATGTATCAGGCAGTCGCGGTTCAAAACCGACCTACGACCCGCTTGAATTTTGGGTTTCAGAGTGTCACAAACGTGGCATGGAATGTTATGCATGGGTTAACCCTTACCGATATGAATCGTCTATTTCAGGTGCTCCATGGAAGGGTACAAACGACTACCGCACTACCAACCCCGATTGGCTGTTGGAATACAACAATATGAGTATCCTCAATCCCGGTATTGAAGCAGTGCAACAACGCATCGTCGATGTGTGCAAAGAAATCATCTCCAATTATGATGTAGACGGTCTTGTTTTTGACGACTATTTCTATCTTAAGGCAAGTTCTATAAATTAAGCTATTGTTAATCAGTGTATTATTTAGTATA
>CAZBUT010000362.1:0-1581 GCA_964495165.1 uncultured Muribaculaceae bacterium
TTTTTAAATTATTGGTTAAAAGATGAGAGCAAGTCGGCGACAATGAAAGTGCTGCCTCCGATGAAAATTGTATCGTCTTGGCTCGCTGCTGCAAGAGCCGCATTATAGGCGTTTTCTACCGTGGGATAGGTTTCTCCGTATAAACCTTTTCTTTGGGCGGCTTCTTTTACTTCGGCTTCGGACAGCGCTCTTGGTATTGTTGCTTTGGTGAAATAATACTTAGCGTTGCGAGGCATCAAGTCGAGAATATGGTTGATGTCTTTGTCGTTTACAAACCCGATTACCATGTGTAATTGCCCTTCTATTTGGGATAGCTGTCGAGACAAGTATTCCCAACCCCCGACATTATGCCCTGTATCGCAGATGACTCGTGGCGATTTTTGTAACTCCATCCAGCGCCCTGCAAGCCCGGTGAGTGTATTGACATTTTTGAACCCTACTGAAACGGCTTCGGGCGAAATTTCCCAGCCGATTAATTTTAATTGTTCTATTGCAGTAAGTATAGTTGCCGTGTTTTTTAATTGGTATTCACCTGTAAGTTCTCCGGTGATATTGCCAAAAGCAGTGCCTGAATACGAATAACCGTTTTGTGTGAGCTGAGCCGATGTGAATGCTTTGCGCTCTTCAGCAAAAACTATAGGGGCATTTTCTGCGTTGGCTTTATTTATGAATATATCTTTGGTCTCCGGTAGAGCTTCACCAATAACAACGGGAGTTTTTGCCTTTATGATTCCTGCTTTTTCCGTGGCTATTGCTTGCAATGTGTTTCCCAAAAATGCAGTATGGTCAAAAGATATATTTGTGATGATGCTGAGAATGGGACTTATAATGTTGGTGCTGTCTAAACGTCCGCCAAGCCCTGTTTCAATGACGGCAATATCAACGTTGTTCTTTGCAAAATGTTCAAACGCCATCATCATTGTTAACTCAAAGAATGAGGGGTGACATGGCAAGTTCATCGTTTGGTATCTTTCAACAAAATTCACAACCTCTTCTTGAGAAATCATCTCACCGTCAACGCGTATGCGTTCCCTGAAATCAATGAGGTGAGGAGATGTGTATAATCCCACGCGGTATCCTGCGCATTGCAAAATGGCTGCAATGGTGTGGGCAGTAGACCCTTTGCCGTTTGTCCCGGCTATATGTATTGACGGATAACGCAGGTGTGGATGGTTGAAAGCTTCGTCGAGGGTAATCGATGTTTGTAAACCAGGTTTATATGCGTTTGCCCCCATGTGTTGAAACATTGGCATTTGCGTGTAAAGATATTCGATAGCGTTGTCGTAGGTGAGCATAATCAATATATGATAAGTCCGGTGATGCCGGCAAGTATTATTACAATAATAGGGTGTATTTTAGTGAAAAACACGAGGCAGAAAGACGATATGCATATTACTATGCTGCATATGATATTATAGCTTTCAGTCCCGAAATTCTCATGATTCATTAATAATAGCGCGGCAGATGCAATAAGCCCTACAGCAACAGGGCGTATTCCTGCAAAAATGCCTTTGATTGCGAGACTGTCTTTATGCCGGGTAATGAAATGGCTGGTGTATATTACCATTATATATGATGGAA
>CAZBUT010000363.1:0-1553 GCA_964495165.1 uncultured Muribaculaceae bacterium
ATCGGTGTCATAATCTTTATAATTTTTGTTGTTAATGATTTTGTTTTGCGATACAAAGGTATGGCAAATATCATCGTTACAACAAAATTTGCAATTGAAAGGTTTTATGACCCGATAGACAGAATCTATATCGCTACTTGACCGGCTCTCAGTGAGAGCATTACCTTCGGGACAGAAGCTCTTATCTCTGCGACAACTGCTTCTATCAAATGCAAGCGGATATAGTTTTTATTGGTGAGCATCACGATGTGTCGGGCAGGCTTGGGTATGGCAAACTCATGGGCGAGCTCACGCTGGTTGTCGCTAAGCTGCATCACGGCAAGTTCAGGAATAAATGTCACACCCTTTCCGCTCTCAACCATGCGCATAAATGTCTCCATGCTGCCGAGATTATATGCGATTTGACTTGCTTGAGCCGATTTAAGCTGGCAGAATCTCACCATCTGGTCGCGGAAGCAATGCCCCTCGTCGAGCAGCCACAATTGTTCGCCGGCAAGATCAGATGTGCGTATCACGTTTCTTCCCGTCAATGAACTTTCTCGCGATACATAGGCGTAGTATTGTTCATAAAACAGACTTGTCATTTTGTAATCTTCCAAACCTGCAATATCGGCAAGAATGCCTGCATCAATGTCTCCCGACAGTAAAGTGGCTTTTATCTGAGATGTTTTCATCTCTGACATTCTGATGTCCAATTGCGGATATTTTTTTGTCAGTGACCCTACGAATCGGGGTAGGAGATAGGGCGCAATTGTTGGGAGTATTCCCAATCGAAATGTGCCTGAAAAGGAATTGCGTTCCTCGGCAATCAGTTCTTTTATATGACCTGTTTGCGCAAGTACTTCACGTGCTTGCTTTATTATAATTTCGCCAACGGCTGTCGGCGAGATCGGCTGTTGAGTGCGATCAAAGATTTTTACGTCAAGCTCATCTTCGAGTTTTTGTATCATGGCGCTTAGTGTGGGCTGTGTCACACGGCAATGATCGGCGGCTTTTGTGAAGCTGCGCAAACGCTCAACCGCGATTATGTATTCAAACTGTTGTAAGGTCATTTTTGTTGATAGTTTTGAGGGTGATAAATTTTATCTATGCAAAGATAGAAATTATCTGTTGTACAAGAGTATGTTTTGATATTAACTTTGCGTCACAATCAAAAACAAAATGAATTTTAATAACGTTGTAATAAAAAAATAAGACTTATGAAAACTTTAGATTATCTTCACATCGATCAGTCAAAAGCGGCAAACGTGGTAAACTCTCTTCAGCAACTTCTTGCCGACTTCCAAGTGCATTATACCAACTTGCGTGACTTCCACTGGAATATAAAAGGACATGGATTTTTTGTGCTTCATGAGAAATTTGAAAGCCTATATGATGATGCAGCCTCTAAGATAGATGAAATAGCAGAACGTATTCTCACACTTGGCGGTACGCCCGAAAACCGGTTTAGCGAATACCTCAAAGTAGCAAACATTAAGGAAACCGCCGGAGTGAAGTGCGGACATGAAGCCGTTGAACATGTACTTGATGCTTACGGTCTTTTTATCAAACAA
>CAZBUT010000364.1:0-1509 GCA_964495165.1 uncultured Muribaculaceae bacterium
ACGACGTTATCGGCCTTTCCGTGTTCATACGCCCATTCGGCTATCAGTTTGCGATTGCGCATGTGGGCTTCTTCAACGTCTTTTCCCGGTTCTATGCGCATGAGTTGGGTCATCATACCGTTAAGCATATATTTGTAATATTCTGCTTTATAGGCTTCAGGATTGTCAAGAAGCCCTAACTCAATGAGTTTTGGATCTGCAAGATAATATAATGCAAATAGATCGGCGCGAGTCTCCTCAAGAGTCGAACCGTGTGCTTTGAGCGCGTCAGGATCAACTCCGGGCAATAGTTTGCCTGAGCCATGTCCGAGGCATTCGTGCAAATCGGTGTGAAGATTGTCGGTGATGAACAGGTATTTGGCCATGAGTTCACGTGTCGGCTCGTCAATTACAAATTCATTGTTAAATCCGTTACCCTGAGATGCAGCATCGTAGGCTTGAGTTATATTCTCGATAGTGACAGATTTTGATCCGTATTGGGCGCGTATCCAGTTGGCATTAGGAAGATTGATGCCGATAGGAGTGGCAGGATAGGCGTCTCCGGCGAGTATCGCAGCTGTAATGACCTTTGCCGAAACCCCTTTGACTTCGTCTTTACGGAAACGAGGATCGATAGGAGAATGGTCTTCAAACCATTGTGCGTTGTCGCTTATTATTTCTGTGCGATGAGATGCCGCAAGGTTTTTAAAGTTAACTATTGATTCCCATGCCCCTGTCATGCCGAGCGGGTCGCCATAAGATTCAATGAAGCCATTGATAAAGTCAACTTGCGATGCAGTGTCTTGCAACCACAAAATAGAGTATTCGTCAAACAAACGCAAGTCACCGGTCTTGTAGTATTCTATGAGCTTGTCAATAGTTTGGCGTTGAGCATCATTTTCGGCATAGGTTGCCGCTTTGCCAAGCAATTCTACAATGCGAGATATCGCAGGAGAATATAATCCGTCAACTTTATACACTTCTTCGACCACTTTGCCGTCTTTTTTTACTTTGCGAGAGTTCAGACCGAATGATATAGGAGTCGTGTCAGCCGGATTCTTTAGTGCCGCAAAATATTCTTCGACTTCGGCTTGTGTTACACCGTCATAGAGATTGTTGGCCGATGTGGTGATCAGATCCTGCCCCTCGGCTTGATTGACTCTCTTAGACATAACTGTCGGATCAAAAATAACCGGAGTGATAACAGCCAGCATCTCATCGACCGATTGCCCGTTTAGTGGTAATTTCTCGGTATCGATGCTTTTTACTAATGTAGAGAAAAATTCTTCTGAAAATTCAGGAACAAATTTGTCCATCGAATAATGGTGATGAATGCCGTTGGCAAACCATATTTGTTTCAGATATTTTTCCAATGCCTTAAATTCGGCTGATTCTTTGTCGCCGTTGTAATTGGTGTAAGCCTGTTCTAATACTTGGCGGATAATGAGATTGTATTTGCCGTTTTGATCCCATAAAATGTCGCGTCCTGTAATTGCGGCCTCGGTGAGGTAGTATATGAGAGCTTTTTGT